>CACYBC010000050.1 GCA_902772615.1 uncultured Ruminococcus sp. | reverse complement strand
TCGATGCACTGTAGTTTGAATTCGTTACTGTATCTCATATGAATACCCCCATTCTTGGTTTTGTCCAAGAATGGGGGTACATATCATCGGTCCCGGCTTTTTCATGCCGCTGATTATTATTTCTTGACCGCTTCGAGAATGCCCTTGAGCAGTTCGTTTACTTCCTCTGCCCTTCTCTTCTCCTCTGCTTCTGCCGCCGCCTGCGCTGCAGTTGCTTCTTCTGCGGCTGCTTTTTCCGCTGCGATCTTTTCAGCATTGAGCTTCTCTTTCGCTGCGTTGACAGTGCGTACGATCAGGAAAAGGACGAACGCTACCATGATGAAGTTGATGACTGCCATTATCAGCTTGCCTATCGGGAACGGTCCTGCTGTCACTTCAGAGAAATCTACTCCTCCGGCGAGCATCCCGATGACAGGATTGATGACCGACTCAACGATCGCATTTACGATCGCGGTGAACGCTCCGCCTATCACGACACCGACTGCCATGTTCAGCGCATTGCCCTGTGACAGAAACTCCTTAAACTCCGCAAACAAACCCTTCTTTTTCATGTTATACCCTCCTGGTGTTTTTTCTAATGTTCTATATCATATCCGTTTCAGTTTATCTATGAAACGGTCTACGTTCTCTTCTTTCGTCGCCCAGCTCGTGCATGCCCTGGCAACGACTTCCCCGTTCTCAAGGAAACAGTTGAGATCCAGCGCGAATTCCTTAGTAAGTTCGTCGTATTTGGCCTTATCTATCACAAAAAACTGCTGGTTCGTGGGAGAATCGATATATATCCTGTAGCCGAGCTCCTTAAGCGCTGCACGGATTCGGTCGGACTGCTCTATTGCATGCTTTGAGACCTTCATGTACAGATCGTCTGTGAACAGCGCTGTAAACTGGATCCCCAGAAGTCTTCCTTTTGCAAGCATTCCTCCGCCCTGTTTGATCATGTATCTGAAGTTGGGAAGGATCGCGGGATCCGGAACGACGACTGCCTCGCCGAACAGCGCTCCAACCTTTGTCCCGCCTATATAGAATATATCACAAAGCCTGGCAAACTCAGGCAGAGTAATGTCACATTCGGAACAGGCAAGTCCGTATCCCAGCCGGGCTCCGTCCACGAACAGAGGGATCCCGTACTCACGGCAAACGCCGTGGAGAGCTTCCATCTCTTCCTTGGTATAAATAGTTCCGTATTCGGTCGGATAGGAGATGTACACCATTCCCGGGCGGACGGTATGCTCGAAGGCGGGCGATGCAAAATGCTCTTCCAGGCACTTTTTGACCTGTCCGGCATTTATCTTTCCGTCTACGGAAGGCAGCGCAAGCACTTTATGCCCTGTATGCTCCACGGCACCGGTCTCATGGACATGGATATGCCCTGTATCCGCGGAGATCGCTCCTTCATACGGTCTGAGCGCTGCCGCGATGACCGTGGCGTTGGTCTGCGTACCGCCCACAAGGAAATGCACTTCGGCTTCGGGACACTCACAGGCCTTCCTTATCAGGTCTCTCGCCTTTTCGCACCATTCATCCATGCCGTATCCTTCGGTCTGCTGAAAGTTAGTCTCTTCCAGAAGGCGGAGTATCTCCGGATGGGCTCCTTCTGTATAGTCTGAATTGAATCTGATCATCTTTTTCCCCTTTGTGTTTTCTGTTTCGATTATACTCTTTAGCGCTTTACTGTACAACTTGTAGGCCCATCTGTCTGGTGATATGATAATTGAAAAGTGTTATTGGAGATAATAAAAAT
This sequence comes from uncultured Ruminococcus sp., assembly GCA_902772615.1. Taxonomy (GTDB): domain Bacteria; phylum Bacillota; class Clostridia; order Oscillospirales; family Ruminococcaceae; genus RUG11783. The sequence continues at coordinate 3,163 of CACYBC010000050.1, read as the reverse complement.
GACAGATACACTGGAACGTTTTCTGAGGTACGTCAGGATCGATACGCAGAGCGAAGAAGGACATGACACTACTCCTTCCACATCAAAGCAGTTCGATCTGGCAAGGCTTCTCGTATCCGAACTGGAAGCCCTTGGCGCAAAGGACGTCTATCTGGACGAAAAGCTCTGCTATGTATATGCGAAGATCCCCTCAAATACCGGTAAAAACTGCCCTAAACTCGGTTTCATTGCGCATATGGACACGAGTCCCGCTGTATCAGACGAAAATGTCGATCCCGTCATCACTGAGAATTATGACGGAACACCTATAAAGATGGGCGGCAGCGGCCTGTTCCTGGATCCTTCCGAGTACCCGGATCTTCTGCGCTATGTCGGTAAGACGATCATCTGTACCGACGGCCGCACGCTCCTGGGAGGAGACGATAAAGCCGGCATCGCCATAATAATGTCCCTTGTCAGGTACATGTATGAGCATCCGGAGTTCCTTCATGGAGACGTCTGCGTCGGTTTTACACCCGACGAGGAGGTCGGCATGGGCGTAAGCGGTTTTGACATTGAGAGATTCGGTGCCGACTTCGCCTATACTGTTGACGGCGGTCCGGTCGGATCCTGTGATTTCGAGTGCTTCAATGCCGCAAGCGGTACCGTGACGGTCACCGGAAGGAGCATACATCCGGGCAGCGCAAAGGGACTTATGAAAAATGCGCTGAACATCGCATCTGAGTTCCATTCGCTTCTTCCTGCGGCGGAAAGGCCGGAATATACCGAGAGATACGAAGGTTTCTTCCACCTCAACGATATGAGCGGAGATGTGGATTCAGCCAGGATGTCCTATATCATCAGGGATCACGACAAGGAAAAGTTTGAAGCGCGCAAGAAGCAGTTCATCGCTGCTGCTGAATACATGAATTCGAGGTATGGAGAAGGTACAGTCAGCGCTTCCGTAAGAGATTCCTACTTCAACATGAGGGAGATCATACTGGATAATTTCCATCTCGTGGAGAACGCGAGACAGGCTTACCGCAATCTCGGGATCGATCTGCTTCCTCCTGATCCCGTCAGAGGAGGGACTGACGGCGCCTCTCTGTCTTTCAGAGGCCTTCCGTGCCCGAATCTTTCCACAGGCGGGCACAACATGCATGGCAGATATGAATATATCGCCGCCGAATCAATGGATACGATGGTCGACGTCTGCCGTGAGATCCTTCGCATCTATACCGAACAGTAATACATATGTTTGCAGAAAGAATCCTTCCGGACTATGTCCGGAAGGATTCTTATTGCTATAAATGCATTTTCCGTATCATCCGGCGTAATCGCGTATGACGCTCCATTCTCTGATCAGATCTTCCAGCCTCCACGCCGCATTTGCCGGACTGGTGGACGGCAGGCACTCCGCGGGCACTTCCAGGACCGGCTCCAGCAGTCTGCAGTAGAGAGAATGGGATGTTTTCCCGTTGCAGAATATCTTTTCTATGCTGCATTCCCTGAGAATGGTGCCTATGTCATTCGGAACCGCGTTGCGTATGCTCGCGTCGGAAGATCCGGAGATCTCACATCTGCCTATCGTGTCCCATAAGGCAAGCCTGCATCCGAGGATAAGCTCTTTTTTCTCTTCGATTGTTGACGGCGGTTCTTTTCCGAACACTTCAGAGATGACTCTCCAGAATCTGTTCTGCGGATGTCCGTAATAGAAACTGATCTCCCTGGACTTCACGGAAGGGAAAGATCCCAGGATCAGCACTCTGCTGTCTGGACCGTAAAGCGGTCCGAACGGATGTACGAGTTCTTCTCTCACCATTTCTTTCCTTATCTTTGTCGTTCAGTTGTCGTTTCAGATATCGCCGTTCTCGTCGCTTTCCCCGGAGAATTCATCCACGGTATCTTCGTTATCGTCGCCTGCAAGCTCGTCCATAAGCTCCTTCTCGCTGGGGACCTGTGCATCGTCCAGCGGCTGATTCTCCGCTTCCTCTACGATCTCTTCCTCCGCGTCTTCCCGCAGAGTCCTCGCAACGGTCACGACTCTGTCTCCCTCGCCGAGTCTCATGACAATCACGCCTCTTGCCGTCCTGGACTGTGTCGAGATCTCGGACACGTTCATTCTCACGACGGTCCCGTTCTCGCTGATCATTATGACATCGTCCCTGTCCTCATCAACAGAGAGAACTCCGGCGACATATACGCCGTCTTCGCACTCAAAGTTCTTGGCGCCTTTTCCTCCGCGCTTTTTGGCAAGGTAATTGTCCGGTGTTGAGAGCCTTCCCCGGCCGTTGGAAGTGACAGTGAGTATCTTTCTGTCTTCGGAAACGATGGCTACTCCGACGACTTCATCGCTGTCTCTCAGTGTGACAGCCTTATGTCCTCTTGTGCCTCTGCCCATAGGTCTGGCATCCGACTCGTTGAACCTGTTTGCATAGCCGTTCTTTGTGCTGAGAAGCAGATCATCACTTCCGCTCGTGAGGCCTGCCCAGGCCAGCTCGTCTCCTTCATTGAGCTCGATGCCTATGACACCGCTCTTTCTGATCCTGCTGTAATACTTCAGTTCTGTTCTCTTGATCAGACCTCTCTTGGTCACCATGGTGAGGAACTGAGCGTCTTCAAAATCGGTCACCTTCAGAACGGCGCTTACCTTCTCGTCCGCAGTGATCGGAAGGATGTTGACGACATTGGTTCCTCTGCTCTGTCTTGAGGATTCCTGTATCTCATAGCTCTTTATGCAGTAGACTCTGCCGAGATTCGTCATGAACAGCAGGTAGTCATGGCTGGTGCAGGAGAACATATCCTCCACGAAGTCGTCTTCTTTTCTGGAAAGTCCGCTGACGCCTCTGCCGCCTCTCTTCTGAGTCCTGTATTCTTCTACAGGCTGTCTCTTTATATAACCGAAGTGAGTCCTGGTTATGATGCATCTCTCGTTGGGAATGAGGTCTTCTATATCGACTTCTCCCGACACCGCACGGATCTCAGTTCGCCTCTCGTCGCCGAAACGGTTTTTGATCTCCTCGAGTTCTTCCTTGATTATCCTCGTAAGATGTTCCTTATTGCTGAGAACGTCTTCAAGATCTGCTATCTTCTCGTTCAGCTCATTCAGTTCGGTCTCTATCTTGAGTATCTCCAGACCGGCCAGCTGTCCGAGACGGAATGCCACGATCGCGGAAGCCTGCGG
>CACYBC010000049.1 GCA_902772615.1 uncultured Ruminococcus sp. | reverse complement strand
TGTTGCAATCCGGTTCTTTATCAAGTGTGCAAAAGGACTGGATCAGAGAGCGCGGCTGTCGATCTCTTCCCTGATGTTGCGGATGAATTCATCAATGGCCACTGTGCCCTCGTCGCCGGATCTGCGGCTTCTGAGCGATACAGTGCCGGACTCGGCTTCCTTGTCGCCTACAACGAGCATGTACGGGATCTTCTGCAGCTGGGCTTCGCGGATCTTGTATCCCATCTTCTCGTTCCTGAAATCTGCTTCGGCGCGAATGCCGTTCGATTCGAGTTCAGCCAGAACTTTGGAAGCATACTCCACGTGCTTTTCTGAGATCGGAATGACTTTGACCTGTACGGGAGCAAGCCATGTGGGGAAAGCTCCGGCGAAATGCTCGGTGATGATGCCGATGAATCTCTCGATGGAACCGAAAACGACGCGGTGGATCATGACCGGAGTGTGTTTCTCGCCGTCGTCACCGGTATATTCGATGTTGAAACGGCCGGGAAGCTGATAGTCCAGCTGGATCGTCCCGCACTGCCAGGTGCGGTTGAGACAGTCGCTGATATGGAAGTCAAGCTTAGGACCGTAGAATGCTCCGTCGCCGGGATTGATGGTATATTCCTTGCCGATGCTTGTGATCGCATCCGCAAGAGCTGCCGTAGCGATATCCCAGTCCTCAACAGATCCGATGTGGTCATCGGGCATCGTGGACAGTTCGATCTTATATTTCAGGCCGAAGAGAGAATACACTTCGTCAAACAGCTGGGCGATACGGATGACTTCGTCCTTGATCTGATCCTTTGCAAGAAGGATATGAGCGTCATCTTGCGTGAAGCAGCGTACGCGGAACATTCCGTGGAGTGCTCCGGACAGCTCATGGCGGTGGACGAGACCCAGTTCTCCGTAGCGCAGGGGAAGATCTCTGTAGGAGTGCGGCGCGAGGTCATAAACAAGGATGCTGCCCGGGCAGTTCATGGGCTTGATGGCGAAATCTTCGTCATCGATCACGGTCGTGTACATGTTGTCCTTGTAATGATCCCAGTGACCGGATGTCTCCCAGAGAGTGCGCTTCATGATCTGAGGTGTGGAGATCTCCACATAGTCCCATCTCTTATGGACGCCTCTCCAGTAATCGATAAGGGTATTCTTCAGGACCATGCCCTTCGGCAGGTAGAAGGGGAATCCGGGAGCTTCATCTCTGAATGCAAACAGGCCAAGGTCTCTTCCGAGCTTTCTGTGGTCGCGTTTGCGTGCTTCCTCAAGCATCGTGAGATAGTCGTTGAGCTGTGAGGCTTTCGGGAATGAGATGCCGTATACTCGCTGGAGCATCTTGTTGTTTGCGTCAGCTCTCCAGTATGCTCCCGTGACGTTCAGCAGCTTTACTGCGCCTATACGGCCGGTGCTCATGATGTGCGGTCCCGCACAAAGGTCGGTAAAGTCGCCCTGTGAATAGAAGGAGATCTCTTCTCCCTCAGGAAGATCTGAGATCAGTTCGACCTTGTAGGGGTTGGATGACATCTTTTCCAGAGCGGCCTCTCTGCTCAGCGCATAGCGCTCGATGGGAAGATCTTCCTTTATGATCTTCTTCATCTCATCTTCTATCTTCTCGAGTATTTCGGGAGTGAACGTCACATCGCAGTCTATATCATAATAGAACCCGTTCTCTATCGCGGGACCTATTGTAAACAGGGTCTGGGGATAGAGATGCTGAATTGCCTGAGCCATGATATGGGATGTTGAGTGCCAGTACGCATGTTTTCCGTCTGCGTCATCAAAGGTCAGCACGGTAAGTTCACAGTCCTCTTCTATCGGAAGACGAAGGTCGCGGACCTCACCGTTTACAGAGACGGCGCAGGCTGCTTTTGCCAGTCCGGCACCGATGCTCTGGGCAACCTCATATCCCGTCACGCCTGAAGGGAATTCACGGACATCGCCCCTGAGATTGATCTTGACATTAGACATATCGTTAAACCTCCAAAAGTAATACAAAAAAAAACCATCCCGATGCACGGGATGGGAGAAATGACCCACGGTTCCACCCGAATTGCGCCTGAGCGCCACTCTGAAAGGCTGTAACGGGCCGTACCCGTCTTCTGTTCACAGAAGATCCTCATCGGTGGTGTCAGTCGTGGGCTTCTGCGCTTTTCCAGCTTAAGCAGCGCTCTCTTTGAGAAGCTGAACATGACTGCGCGTCCGATTCAACGGATTGATCTTCAATCATAGTAAAACTATCATAGAGGTATCCCGATGTCAAGGAAGAGAACATAGTTTATTGACATTAACTGGGATTTATTATTTAATAAAAAAGGTATTTTGAACTGACCGGCATATTTCTTCTGCCGGCTGGTTTGCGGGCATGGTTGCCTGTATATATTAACTGAAAGGTGATTTGAAACAATGGTACCTATTACCGTAGCCGTTGTTTCAGCAATTATAACGGGCGTCATCTGCGGCACCGTTTGCTTTTTCGTTGGAATTTCACATAGACGTAAAGTAGCTGAAGCTAAGATCGGCTCTGCGGAAGCAGAGGCGACCCGTCTTGTTAATGATGCGATTAGATCTGCTGAACAACGTAGAAAAGAAGTAATACTGGAAGCAAAAGACGAGATCTACAAACTTAGGGCGGAGTCCGACAGAGAACTCCGTGACAGAAGAAGCGAGGTCCAGAGACAGGAAAGGCGTCTCACTCAGAGAGAGGAGACTCTGGACAAAAAACAGGAACAGAACGAGGCGGAGACCGCAAGGCTGCAGAAAAGAAGCGAGCAGCTGGAGCAGAAAATCCGCGAGGCGGATGAACTGACTGTCAGGCAGACGGAGACTCTTGAGAAAATCTCCGGATTCACGACCGAACAGGCCAAAGAAGTACTGCTGAACAAGGTCGATCAGGAACTCGACCATGAGAAGGCGGTAAAGATCAACGCTTACAAACAGAACCTCGAAGACGAGTGCGATACACTGGCCAAGAACATCCTCAGCATTGCAGTGGCAAGATGCGCTGCAGACCACTCTTCAGAGACTACCGTATCGGTCGTTGCTCTTCCTAACGATGAGATGAAGGGCAGGATCATAGGCCGTGAGGGAAGGAACATCAGGGCAATCGAGAGCGCCACAGGCGCTGACCTGATAATCGACGATACTCCTGAAGCGATAGCGATTTCCTGCTTCGATCCTGTGAGGAGGGAGATCGCCAGGATCACACTTGAAAAACTGATCCAGGACGGACGCATTCATCCGGCCCG
>CACYBC010000048.1 GCA_902772615.1 uncultured Ruminococcus sp. | reverse complement strand
TGTTGCCTTCTTGTATGCTTCTGCAGTGGACATGTCGTTGTTTGCCTCCCTAAGAAGGGCGGCCATCTCATTGTATTTGTCTTCCAGAGTATCCATATCGGATTCAAGTGACTTGAGATCCTTTTCTATCTCCTGCCTCTGTTCCTCTATGGCATCCGCTTCTTCCTGAAGTTTCTCAAGCAGTTCCGTATCGTGCCTCGATACTCTTGACTGCATCTCAGCTGCAACGAGGAACTCGGAGAACGTGTTTGATCCTAGGATGAGCGACAGCAGGGTGACGTCATTATTCATGTACATCGCCCTCAGTCTCTTCTTGAAGAGCTCGTTTGTATCGTCGTGCTCTTTTTCCTTCCTGTCCAGTTCCTCCTGCTTGATCCTGAGTTCTTCCTTCTTGGCGTCGACCAGTTCCTGCATGATGGCGATCTGTTCGGATACGGCATTCACTCTGACAGTGTAGGTGGCCGCACGTTCCTTGGCTTCAGCGATCTCGTCTTTTGCCTTAGCTATCTCTTTGTTGGCATTGATGAGTTCCTGTTGCAGCTCCTGCATCCTCTGTTTGGCTTCTTCCGCTGTCTTTGCGGAAGCCTGTTCTCCTCCGAAAAGGCAGAAACAGCTCATGAACACTGTGAATGCGCACAACAGGGCGGCTGCTCTTTTCCCGATCCTGAAAAAGGACATCATACCTTAAGATACCTCCTGATGGACGATCCGCTTCCGAAAGCTCCTACCACGATCCCGAATCCGAGGAAACTGGCAATGACCCATTTCCAAAGACTTGAGAAAGGAACAAGCGTTGTCGATACGCCTGTGAGCCAGGATATGCCGGAGCCTCCGAACATCGTACCGAGACTCTCGTAGATCAGCGCCAGGACCCCGAATGCCAGCAGCGCGGAGACCACCCCTATGGTGATTCCTTCCACTACGAAAGGCAAACGGATGAATGCATCGGTAGCGCCGACATATTTCATTATCCTTATCTCTCTTCTTCTGGCAAAGAGAGTGAGTCTTATCGTATTTGATATGACCACAGCGGAAGCTATGATCAGTATTCCGATTATTATGGATCCGAGTATCAGCATGGTCTTTTCCACGCCGGTCAGTGTTCTGGCCAGATCTGTAGGCGCCGAGACGGAATCCACTCCCTTGAAGTTCTTAAGCTCGTCCACGACATATCCGAGCTGTTCCAGCGAATCCACTTTTATGCGGAACGATGCCGGGAGCGGGTTGTCATCCTCGAGTCCGTCGAGGAGGTACCCTTTATCACCCATGAACTCCTTCTGCTCCTTAAGGGCATCGTCCTTGGAAACGAAATGATAGTCGGCGATATGATCGAGCGTGTTGATCCTGTCGTTGAGCTCGTTTATCGTAATGGTATCCGCATCGTCCCTGACGAATACTACCAGTTCGTTCTTATCCTCTATCTCCTTGAAGATATCCCTGATATTGACGGCAAGAAGTCCTGACCCTCCCACGATGATCATGCAGGCGGTCAGTATGCCTATGGATGCCATGGACATCATCCTGTTGATCCACGTGTTGATGATGCCCTGCTTTACAAGATAGCCGAAGCTGGAGCCTCTCATGCGTGTGCTCCTTTCGTATCCCTGAACACACGGCCGTTGCGCAGGATTATCGTGCGTTCCTTGAATCTGTTCACGATGGAGATATCATGCGTTACAACTACCACCGTAGTGCCGAGCTTATTGATCTCCTTCAGAAGCTCTATGATCTCCATGGACAGCTTTGGGTCTATGTTTCCGGTAGGCTCATCCGCAAGGATGATCTTGGGGTTGTGTACCAAAGCCCTGGCCAAAGCGACGCGCTGCTGTTCTCCGCCCGACAGCTGTTCGGGATACACCTGGCTCTTTTCTTCCAGTCCCACAAGTTTCAGGATATACGGAACCCTGCGGCGTATCTCCCGCGCGGCAACATTTGTCACGCGCATCGCAAACGCCACATTCTCATAGGCAGTCATGGTGGGTATGAGACGGAAATCCTGGAAAACGACTCCCAGCTCACGCCTCAGGTATGGGATCTTTCTTCTTCTGATCCTGCTCAGATTGTAATCAGCAATCGTAATATCTCCGTCGGTCGGCTCTTCCTCTTTTAGCATGAGCTTGAGGAGCGTGCTCTTTCCGGCTCCGGAGTGTCCGAGGATGAATACGAACTCACCCTTATCGATAGTGAAATCTACTTCATCAAGGGCCAGCGTCCCTCCGGGATACTCCTTGGTTACGTTGCGGAACTCTATCATTTAGAACCTCGAATCAAAAACCGTTCTTTGTACTGTCAAGATATTTGCGGACCATCAGCGCAACCTTGAATACTATGGCCTGGTCAAATTCGCGCAGATCCAGTCCTGTTATCTTCTTGATCTTTTCCAGTCTGTATACGAGCGTATTCCTGTGGACGAACAGACCTCTGGATGTCTCGGAGACATTGAGGTTGTTGTCGAAGAATCTCTGTATGGTGAACAGCGTTTCCTGGTCAAGCGAGTCGATGGACCCAAGCTTGAACACTTCCTGCAGGAACTGCTGGCAGATGGTGGTGGGCAGCTGATAAATGAGTCTTGCGATGCCTAAGTTGTCATAGGAGATAACGGTGTGTTCCGTATCGAACACCTTACCGACTTCCAGAGCTGTGCGTGCCTCCTTGAAGGAAGCTGCCATGTCCTTGACTCCGCTGACCACACTGCCGATGCCGATGTTCACATGGATCCTGTGTTCATTCTCAAGCACGTCTGCAATGGATTCGCCGAGCCTTGTGAGAGTCTCCATATTGACATCATCATCCAGGTCCTTGATGAGGACCGTCTCGTTCTCGTTGACATTGAAGACGAAATCCTTGGTGTTCTGCGGGAAGAGCTGTGAAACGATCTCAAGCACCGACACGGAATTGCTGATGCTGTCATATCTGATAACAAGCGCCGCAGTTCTCACATCGGTATTGAAATCAAGTTCCCTAGCCCTGACATATGTATCACTGGGAAGGATATTGTCCGTAACGACGTTCTTAATAAAGGATGTGATATCATCCTTGTCATCTCCGCCCTTCAGCATGTCATCCAGAACCACTGCCGTAGCGCTGCAGCACCTGACTGCTTCCGGATCCTCGCCTTCCACGAAGACTATAGGGCCTCTTCTGTTCTTGTCGACGTATTTATATGTATAACCGCCGTGTCTGAGAACATCATCCACAGCCATGTCCATAGGCAGTCCAACACGGGTGGTATTCATCAGAGACAGATCGCTGGAAGCGACGACTGCTGAATTCTCATCCAGAAGTCCTATGATCCTTCCGACCGCCTCTCCAAGATGCTGTATTACAGTGATGTACTGTTTGCTTGCCATATCTCTCACTCTCCGGTCTCATTCGGTAAAATCACCAAAAATAGAATGTCAGTTGAATAGAATATACATTATATCCGACGAGAGTTCAATATTAATGTACAAATTTTATGCCATTTCTATGTGCACATTAACGGTAGATGTGACAAAAATAACAAAACATGTCGTTTTCACAGTCACTGTTATTTCAGAGCGTTTTTGAGCCCGGCGATCTCATCCGTCAGGACTGCAAAATCGTTCAAGGTCATCCTCTCAGCACGTATTCCTTCCGGCAGTCCGGAGCGTTCAAAAGCTTTTTTCACAAGTTCTTTCGGTTCGCCCAGAAGCGAGATCAGTGAGTTTACCGCTGTCTTTCTTCTCTGTCCGAATGCAGCCCTTACCACTGAGAAGAACAGGTTCCTGTCTTCGGTAACGACCGCGGGCTCCCTGCGGATCCCGATCCTTATGACGGATGACCGAACCTTGGGACGTGGCCGGAACGCCCCGGGACCGACCTCAAAGAGTTTCTGAGGGATCCCGTAATACCACACAAGCGCTGATACCGCGCCGCAGTCCTCGGTGCCCGGCTCGCTGCAGAACCTGTCCGCAGGCTCCTTCTGTATCATCACCGTGACGGACTCTATGCCGCTATCACTACTCAGAAGTTCCGTGATCAGCGGAGAAGTGATGTTGTAAGGGATATTGCCAGCTACAGCCACACGCATTCCCGGAAAGTGTTCTGTGATAATACCTTTTATATCCAACTTCATGATGTCGCCTTCCAGGACGGTGACATTTGAGAATTCCCTGATATTATCCTTCAGTTTAGGGATAACATCGCTGTCCAGCTCGACGGCGACGACCTTTGCGGCTCTTTTTGCCAGTTCGACCGTCAAAGCTCCGAAGCCCGGTCCGACTTCGATAACTCCTATCCCGTCTATCTGAGCTTTCTCGGCAATCCTTGGACAGACCGTGGGATCCGTCAGAAAGTTCTGTCCCAGAGACTTCTTGGCTCTGTGCAGATCTTTGCCCGGTGCAAACTCACTCATCTTCGTCCTCCTCTGCCGCTGAAAGCGTGAACGGCATGGGAGCAAGTTCATCCAGCGTGTGCCTGAACACTCTGCCGGACGGATCGCAGTCATATACCGGCACTTCGCCTTCCGCGCGGAATTCGCTCATGACCTGACGGCACGCCAGGCAAGGCACTCCGTCGGTTCCGTCATCCGCAGTGGCGACAGCTATCGCTGTAAACTTCCTGCACCCCTCAGATATCATCTTGAAGAGGGCTACCCTTTCTGCACATACGGTCATTCCGTAACTTGCATTCTCCACGTTGCATCCGGTATACACCGTCCCGTTCTCGCCCATCACCGCAGCCCCGACGCTGTAACCGGAATAAGGACTGTAGGCTTTGCTTCTGACTTCAAGCGCCTTTTTTACAAGCAGATCTCTGAACTCATCCATTTATGCACCTCATTTTGCAGCGTACGGGCATCTCTCATCCTGCGGATGCTGAAAAGTATATCACAACGTACGGTTCAATTTGTTTCGCCAAGGTTAACAGCTTTGCGCGTCCCTTTTCCTTGCTTTTTAAACATCATTAGTCTATTCTTTCCATGACATAACAATGGAAAGGAACAACCGTTCATGGTCTTATGCATAGACGTAGGCAATACGAACATCGTTTTTGCCGCCTACGATTCGGAAGAAAGAGTCTTTACATCGAGACTGAAGACTGACTCCACAAGGACCAGCGACCAGTATGCCGCGGAACTTCGCGCCGTGCTCAGCCTTTACGA
>CACYBC010000047.1 GCA_902772615.1 uncultured Ruminococcus sp. | reverse complement strand
GCGGAGAAGGAGGGATTTGAACCCTCGCGCCGGTTTCCCGACCTACACCCTTAGCAGGGGCGCCTCTTCGGCCAACTTGAGTACTTCTCCGTATGCCAAAGTCATTCTTTTCTGTTGAGTTAACAAAAGTGATTATATATTAGCATATGTTGTTTGTCAAACGAGAGTGGACGGCGGCATGTACCCTTGAGGGAAATTCATGCCGCCGTTATTCATGCCTCTGCCGGATATCTTGACCGCTGTCCCTGGATCACTCTTCTATCTCTCCGCGTTCCTTAAGGTCGGATACTATCTTTGAGTAGAACTCTTCATCTATACGGAATTTCTTCATATAGATGATATATCCTGCAACGATGCATATCACCGGGATCAGCAGCATCGCTATCTTGATAACCGTGACCCCAGAAGATGTGATGAATTCGGCAGCAGTATCGCTGTCCTTCGTCTTGATCCCTGCCAGGATAACAGAGATGCTGATGACTCCTGTCGACAGCGCACCGCCTATCTTATTAATCAGAGGCTGTATGGAGAATGTAACGGATTCATGTCTGCGTCCCAGTTTCCACTGCCCATACTCTATGGTATCCGCGAGGAACATAAGCATTAAAAGCTGGATGAATGCCTGCGCTACGAATATGAGCACTGCCGCAACTGCAACCAGGATCAGAGATACCTCCGCAAATGCAAACAGCGCATATCCCGCTATTATCAGTATCGTAGAGAATGAATAAAGCTGTTTTCTGCTGAACTTCTTGGAAAACACCGGGAACACGATAAGTGCAGCCAGCTGAGCTATGCCGCAGACGCCTGCAAGCACCGGATACAGATTAATATCGCCAAAAACATACTGCATGTAGTAAGTCGCAAAGCCTGTAGTGATGCAGTAGCCAACCATGAACAGAGCCATTGCGAGAGCTGTCCACATAAGCTGGTCGTTCTGTGTTATCGCAGTCCACATATCCTTGAGCGTGGTCTCCTCGTCATCTTCCTTTGCCAGTCTCTTCTCCTTGACTCCGAAGAGAGGGAAACACAGGAAAAGCAGATACATGACGCACATGGCTACAGCTACAAAGAACCAGCTCTGCTTGGTGTTTCCGAACGCGCTGGTGATGGGCTGCCAGCCGACCATGATTATGTACATTCCGATGTTGGCGCAGATCCTTGCGAAAGCACCTATGCTCTCTCTTTCCTTCTGATCTGTCGTCATGGCGGGCATCAGAGTCCAGTACCCGATATCATTGATACCGTACGAGATATCCCATAGGAAATATGCCACGGCAAAAATGATGACATATGTGGTGCCTTTTCCTATCTCGCTGAACAGAACCAGATAGAAGATAACGCTCACCAGGCCTCCTCCGAGGATAGCCGGCTTGAATTTGCCCCACGGTGAACGTATGTTGTCCACCAGCATTCCTGTAACAGGATCGTTAAGCGCGTCGAATATCCTCATCAATGAAAGGACCATGCTGACTGCCGTGAAGACAGACAGCGGAAGGTTCAGTATATTGCTCAGAAAATATAGCAGTGCGTTGGATTCAAAGGCATAGAACATGTCGCGTCCTATTGTGCCCAATCCAAAGAAATACTTGTTTCGTTTTGACTGTTTGCTCATGTCTCCTCCATAGTGATCACATATATATTTGAACTGAAATCGCCTTGCATCCTCATACCGGGATCGTATCCAGTCCCCATAAACCTGGCATTGAGCGACATTCCGCTCATAAGGGCTGCGCCGGTTGCATCGCATTCTCTTACGGCATCGTTCATCCTGTACATCTTACCGGCAGCCCTGACGACTGCACCGTCAGGTTTGACGCGTATCGGAAGCACATGTCTGAGAAGTCCTCCGAACTTCATCGCATTAAGCAGCTGACGTCTGCTCAGCACGCTGTATACTTTATCCGGTTCAAGTCCCCTGGGATACAGTCTTTCGTAACCCGGAGCCGCATGCACCAGTTCATGGAACAGCCCGGCTACTGCAGTATCTCCATGGCTGACCTGCATACTTATGCCTTCTGATGCCTTCAGTCTCCTGAAAGTTCCGAACTGAAATATATTTCTGTATCTTTTGTAGAAGCTTATCTGATTCTTGATCTCATCGGTCTCGACAGGCGTAAGATCCGCCAGATCGAACTCGTATCCAAGCAGTCCGAAGAATGATATATTACCTCTTGTGCTGAGCGGTGTGTCCCTGAGCGTCTGTGAATGCGGAGCCGCTGAGACATGTGCTCCTATCGTCGACAGAGGATAGAGGTAGGAAAGATTATACTGTATCCTGCATCTTTCGACTGCATCTGTGTTGTCTGATGCCCAAATCTGCGGTGAAAAGCAGAGCATCCCGAGGTCAAACCTGTTTCCTCCCGATGAACAGCTCTCAAGCAAAACTTCAGGTCTCGGTCCGAAAATCCTCCTCAGAACGTCGTACAGGCCGAGGATGTACCTGTGTGCACTTGCTCCGAGCGCTGTGGAGTGACGGTTCATGTCCCATTTCACATATGAGACTCTTCCTTCGTCTATGCATCTGGATACGTTCTCAACTATATAATCCCGGACCTCCGGCAGAGACAGATCAAGAAGCAGTTCGTTCCTGCCCAGTACCGTGACACCGTCATCCGACTGTATTGCCCATTCAGGATGCTTTCTGAACAGGTCGCTGTCCGGATTTACCGCTTCCGGTTCGAACCACAAACCGAAACTGAGCCCCAGATCACCAAGTTTTTTCTGCAGCCCCGAAAGGCCGTTAGGCAGCTTCTTCCTGTTGACATTATAATCTCCGAGGCCTGCCTTATCGCTGTTTCTATCGCCGAACCATCCGTCGTCCAGGACAAACAGCTCGCATCCAAGTTCTTTAGCTTTTTTTGCAAGCGAGATGAGCTTGGACTCTGTAAAGTCGAACATACAGCCTTCCCAGTCATTGTACAGGACAGGCCTTTCCCTTCCCTTCCAGTATGACGGGATTATGTGCTCGTTCACAAATCTGTGCATGTTCGAAGTCATGCCTGAAAATCCGCAGCCGGACCACACCATGACAGCCTCAGGAGTCTCAAACTGTTTTCCGGGTCCGAGCAGCCAGTCGAATGATACGGGAGAAATGCCCTGTACTATCCTTATAAGCCCTTCATTGGACCGCTGGACTCTGGAATAGTGATTTCCTGAGTATATAAGATTGAAACCAATCACCGTTCCGTCTGTTTCGGTCGCATCCGGCTCACTTAGGATGAATCCCGGATTATGCAGAGCGGATGAGAATCCGGTTGTGCTTTCGTTCACTATCCCCGACATCCCGACCCGTGCTCTGTATGGCTGCATCTCAGCTATCCATGCGCCGTTGAAGGTCGTTATGTCATAGTCCCCCTGGATATCCATCATGGATGACATCATTTTCTCAACATTGATGCTCCTGCGCGTCTCATTGCGGAACACTGCGCGTCTGGTGATCGCTGTCTCGAAAAGAGTATAGAACAGATGCAGCGACATCTGACTCGGGCTCATCATTATGATCTCCAGAGTCTCTGCGTCTCCGTGTGCCTGCGGAAGTCCGCATTCCATGGGAACTGTACTGTCATATTCCTTATATGAAGTGTACTTGAATGCAGCAGGGACTTCCTGATCCAGTTCCATAGGGCTTTCCCTGTAATCTCCTCTTCCCAGAGAGCTCCACTCCATAGGCAGATACATGGGAAACTCTTCGCCTTCCGGTCCGCCTGTACTTCCCCATCCCACACCGTATCTGACAGCGAATGCGTCTTCATCATCTATTTCAACAGGCGCTCCGAAATGCAGATGCTCCAGATTACCGTCTTTTGTAACCCGGAACATGTAAGATATG
>CACYBC010000046.1 GCA_902772615.1 uncultured Ruminococcus sp. | reverse complement strand
TTTCGAGCTGATGCGCATCTTTGCGATGCTGCTCATAATCACATACCACTACGCCCTGTTCAGCAACTTCAGGTATCCCGCCGGGGATCTGTCTTTCAACAGGCTGTTCTATCAGTCCATGCTGCTGGACGGAAAGACTGGTGTGAACCTCTTCGTGATGGTCTCGGGATATTTCATGGTCCGCTCAAGAGGAGTCAGGACCTCCAAGGTCCTGCAGCTGTGGGGGCAGTGCTTCTTCTGGATAATGGGCATATGGATAGTGTTCCACAGAAAGATCAACGGCTTTGCTGGCATGCCGCAGGACACCTTTAGGGGAAAGCTCTTCTTCCTGTCCTCCGGAGTGCAGTGGTTCATCTCCACCTACATGGTGATGTATCTGCTTTCCCCTTACATAAACGAGATGCTTCTGGCTCTGTCAAGGACAAAGGTCCGCAGGATGCTGGTCATCGCCGGCATATTCTGGGCTCTCATACCTACGCTCAGCTGGATACCCGGCATGATCGTCACGGATTTTGAAGGGAACGACCTGATCTTCTTCCTCTATCTTTACTGTCTCGGGGCATATCTGAGGCTCTACCACGAAGAGCCGGAGCGTAAGCCGCGTTTCTGGTTCCTGAGCGCCGCCGGCATCTGGGCGGTATGCATGGTGATAATAGTTGCTGTGGATATATGGAGCGGGAAGGTCGTCAGCAAGTACTCGCTGCTGGACTACCTGTTCAATTACCAGAACCACGTGCTCATCCTTCTCTTCTCTCTTTTCCTGTTCCTGGGATTCAAGGAGCTCAGGGTGAAGAACAGCCGGGTGATAAACCTCATCTCCTCGCTCACCTTCGGCATATACCTGATACATGACAACTGGCAGATTAGAAGGCACTTCTGGAACAATATCGTCAGAGCGAACAGGATGCAGAACAGTCCCTGGTTCATCCTCTACTCAGCCGGCGTAATACTCGGCATCTTCTGCGTCTGCGGCGTGATGGAGCTTATCAGAAAACAGACTGCCGAGAGACTATGGAGGAAGGCAGCCGAGCCTCTGTCGGAACGCATCGACAGCTTCATCGGCCGTGTTCTTCCCTGACAGCGCTGCCTACAGTAATGCCCTGTCATTCCCGGCTCAGCAAAAATCATACGGCACATAGATCTCTTCTTTTCACATAAAGATTCTTACGGAGGAAAACATGCAGGAAAACCTTTCAGAGGATATCGAGGTCCGATTCGGATGCGTATCCGCGGATCAATTTGATATGCGATACTTCTGTTTCGGAAACGGCGCCAGAACGATGGTCATTCTGCCGGGTCTGAGCGTCCAGAGCGTGATGGGTTCCGCGGAGGCGGTCGCCCAGGAATACGCCGTATTCACGGAAGAGTTCACGGTATATGTGTTTGACCGCAGAGAAGTCCTTCCCGGCAGTTATTCCGTCGCGGACATGGCTTCCGATACTGCGGAGGCTTTCATGAAGCTCGGGCTCGAGGACATATATCTCTTCGGAGCGTCACAGGGCGGAATGATCGCAATGTGCATAGCTCAGGATCATCCGGAACTGGTCTGCAGGCTGATCCTCGGATCGTCGGCATGCAGGATATCAGAAGATCAGTATAAGGTCATAGACGAATGGACCGCTCTGGCGAAGAAAAAAGACAGAGCCGGACTCTATCTTTCATTCGGAGAGAAACTCTACCCGGAAACTATCTTCCGCTCTCTGGAGCCGATTTTCGCCTCTGTGGCGGACACCATAACGGATGAAGAACTTGGCAGGTTCATCATCCTGGCGGAAGGCATGAGAGGTTTTGACGTATCCGGCAGGATGGAACTCATCACCTGCCCCGTTCTGTCTCTCGACGCTGACGACGATAATGTCCTTGGACCTGAAGCAGGGCAGCTCATAAGGGAGAAACTTTCCGGCAATCCCTCGTTCCGCTATAACACCTATTCCGGGTTCGGACACGCAGCATTCGACACGGCAGCTCCGGAATATCAGGACAGGATGCTGATCTTTTTCCTCATGTAAAGAACGGTAATAACAAACGGGGCGCCTCATCGCTGAGGCGCCTTTTCTGTTTATATGTGATTCATGCTCTTCTGAGCAATATAAGATACTCATCTGTTCCGTCCTCGGGTTTTCTGTCCCCTGTCGGAAGGAAGCCGTGTCTCTGATAGAAGCGTATCGCTGCTGTGTTCTTTTCCAGAGCCCAGAGATGATCAGCGCCAAGTTCCCTTACCGCATGATCCAGCAGAACAGAGCCGATCCCCTCGTTGTGCAGAACCGGTTCCACGAACAGCCTGGCGATGTAAGTGCCTTCCACCGCAGCGAAGCCCTTTACTGTCCCGTCGTCGTAAACATACAGATCGTCAAGCTTTTCCTCATACTGCTTCATGAGATCGGGCACCTGTAGCTCACGGAAGTAATATTCATCACTTCTGAATATCGGGTAGAAGTACAGCCTGTAGTTGAACACGTGTATCTCCGCTATCCTGGCAAGATCCTCCGCCGTAGCTTTCCTTATGTACTCCATTTCAACCGCATCGCCTCTCAGATCCTGCAGTTCTCTTCCGCAACGACTGCGAGAGCCTTCTGCCTGAGCAGTTTCTTGAACTTCTCAGGCTCGTCGCCCATGGGATTGTGTCCCGATTCCTCGAACCAGATGAGATCCTTGTCCGGGGCTTCTATCATTTCATACCATTCCTCCACAAGTTCGGAAGGGGTGTTCATGTCCAGCCTTCCGTCGAATATGTAGAATCTGGTATCGAACTTCGTGCAGGTCTCCGGGAACCGCGTGGTGCACAGATCCGGCCACATCTTGATGAGCACTCTCTTATATCCCAACACCAGTCCTATCAGATCCGTGAAACTGTATTCACGGGACTTGACCATCGGTACGATCATTGCGTTCCAGTAACTCTCCTTGCCGGGCTGCCTGGAGTATCCGCCGTACTTCATGAGGAGCCTGCGCTGCACCATCATGCCGTCGAATCCGCCCTTGTACTGTCCCATAACGGGAGGACCAACGGACTCAAGCTTCCTTATCGCTTCAGTATCGTTTTCTTCCACCGCGCATTTCATGGTGAAATCGTAGCTTATCTCTTCGTTGCGGATGTTGTCCACCACCTGTCCGAACCCGAACAGCGCTGCGACCTTTTCAGGGTATCTGGTGATGAGCCATACGCCAAGCTCGCTTCCCCAGCTGCCGCCTATCACGAAGATCTTATCCTTGCTGAACTTTTCGCAGAGCCAGTCCACAAGTTCCTTTGCGTCGTCGGTCACCCTCTCTACAGTCAGAGTCTCGTCCGGCACTCCGTAGTAGGAACCTCCGGTCCCGCGCTGGTCCCATGTTACTATCGTGAAGGTGTCCAGCAGATTCCTGTGTTTGGTCATTATGTCATGGCGGTTGCAAACTCCCGGTCCCCCGTGAAGGAACAGCAGCACCGGCTTTGCCGGATCATCCGTCACATAGTGTATCCTCTGTTTTACTCCTCCGAGGAGTATCTTCTCCTTAACGTCTGTCATGTCTGCTCTCCTGTAAGTTCATCAAAGCTGTCTGTAAAGATCTTTGGGACTTATACCATTCTTTCTTGCGTTCACGTCCCAGCTCCTGTTTGCCACGATCATGAAAAGCTTTCTCGGGAACATCTTTGGTTCCGCGAAGATATCTCCCGTCTTTTCCCCGTTATCGATCGCTGCGGCGAGTTTTTCTGTGCCTTGCGCTATGGCTGCGGTAGGCCCTATCCTGAACGGAAGATGCTGCATCAGGACCCCCTGCAGTTCTCCCGCGCTGACGCCGAGACCTCCGCAGTACTCGAAGCCCATCCTACCGCACCATTGTCTGACCGTCTCGAACATGTTCCGAAGCTGACTGCTCTCATACAGCCCCATGTTTGAGACGACGTAGATCTTCCTG
>CACYBC010000045.1 GCA_902772615.1 uncultured Ruminococcus sp. | reverse complement strand
CTTACTGTCCTTCAGGCAGGCCGAGGAGTTTCGGTACGCTTCCGCTGAAATCCCAGGTGGCTGAAGGCCAGCCAATCTTCTGGGCCAGGGCGGAAATCGTTATAGTCGCCGGCGCAGCGTCGCCTGCGTCAGTCCATGCCCTATCGGCCGACTTGCCGTGGTAGCCGGACACGAAGAGATTGTGGCCGGTGATGTGGTGATCCTTGCGGAACGGCAGCCGGTGGCTCTGCACCGTCAGCGCCAGCATGTTCCACTGCTCCTGCGTCAGCGGATCGAGCTCGCGCCAGGCCTGCAGCGCACGGAGATGGACGGACTGCGCCTCCATCTGGCCCAGGGTGCCGGGAAACTCCGGATGCGCCCGCTTCTTCCAGTAGCAGACGCCGTTCCTATGGTAGAACGTCACGTCACCCACTGAAGACCAGCAGTCGGAGAAACGGATTTTGGGCTTGTACCTGGGCATAGGATGAGGATATAGGGTAGGACAGGGGTCGCGCCCCATCAGCGCTGAACACACGGCAGGGGAGTCTATGCAGTCGAGCCACCCGAAGCGAAGGCAGCGCTCTCCGGACTTCTCGTCAGACCTCCTGTTGATGATGGCTGCGATCCTTCCCACAATCTGGCCGTCCATGTAGGCCAGGAAGCACTGGTGCTCGCAGAATCGCAGAGCGCCGTTCTTCCTGGGGTTGAAGGTGTCGAACTCGTCACCGACCAATGGCGGGCACCAGTCGCGCTCGTTCCTGTAAAGACGGAACGGGAACCTGACGAACCGCCGCATGTCCCTGCGGCCACGGACTTCCTTAACCTCTATCATCGACCGCTCCCTTTCTTGTGATTATGTACTCCATTATATCCGACACGCTGACGAAGGGCTTCCCCGGATCGAATGCTATCCCGAACTTCTGCTCCGCCGCGAGGCTGAGCAGAAGCATCGAGAAGGAGTCAATGCCGAGGTCATCCGAGAGGATCGCTTCCGGAACGATCCTCTCTGCCATGACCTTTGGCTTAACGGTTGCCATGACTTCTCGAAGACCTTTCAATATTTCATCTCTTTCCATATCCTATTCCTGATTTCTTGAAACCTTCATTGATCCTGTCCTCTTGAAGTCCTCCTTCCTGACAGTCACCTTCCTCACCTGGTGAGTGGTCGGCATAGTCCTGTTGATCTCCGCCACAAGTTTCCTGAAGAAGCCTTCCGGATCTTCTATGCGGTTCTCCTCAAGATATGCCGCCTGCGGGAGGATTTCAATCGCGATGACCATCTCTCCGTCAACCTCATCCTCTTTGACGAGGCAGTCCTTCACGGATGGCTCGAGATAGTACTTCTCCTCGATGCTCTCAGGGCTGACGTTCTCGCCGTTACCCAGGATGATCAAGTTCTTGATTCTTCCGGTGATGTACATGTACCCCTCGTCATCAAAGGAGACGAGGTCTCCGGTACGTAGCCAGCCGTCAGGCGTGAGCGTCCTGGCTGTCTCCTCCGGATTGCCGTAGTAGCCGGAGAACACGTTGTCACCCCTGACCCAGAGCTCTCCATCCACAATCCTTACTTCCTGCTCCGGATAGATCTTTCCCACAGAAGTCGGTTTCTCCTTCAGGTCGATGTTCCCGGAAGTCAGGTTTGCGCCCTCGGTCATGCCGTAGCCGGCAAGCAGTGAGACTCCGAGTTCCTCGAACTGTTCCTGCAACCTTGGCGGCACGTTCGCCGCACCGGACACGATGACCTTAAGCTCACCGCCCAGGACCCCAGGACCATACATCTTTGCAAGGCCCGCAATGACGTCGCAGAGGCCCGGGACGAGCACAAGGTATGTCGGCTTAATGACGGACATGCGGCCAAGAGTCTTCTTCACGTCCTCGCATGCATACCAGTGAGATCCTGTATACAGAACCGAGAGCGTGCTTCTTATCATGCCGAACACATGACAGAGCGGCAGCATGCAGATGTATCGCTGTCCTACCTGTGGTCCAGGACCGAAACTGCCGTTGTATGCACCTCTCATCAGGGCCCGGTGGGGAAGGACAGCACCCTTAGGCGTGCCCGTCGTGCCGCCGGTGAAGAAGATGGCTGCCGGATCCTCCCTGCCGATGTCCGCAGCATCCGTCATAGTGTCAGCAATCTCGCTGACATCCGATACAGGGAACTGGACCTGCGGCAAGCCCGAGATCAGTTCATCAGCTGCGAACAGCGCCTTCACCCCAAACCTGCCGCATATCCCGGCAACAGCCTGGCCCGGCATAAGGGTAGGGATGTTGATTGCGACACAGCCGTATGACGTCACCGCGAGGAACGTCTCGACAGCGTCGATTGTCGTCCTGTCCCAAATACCTACGAGGTCACCCTTTCTGAGACCCATCTCTGCGAGAACGGTCCTTCTGCGCGCGACTCTCCTGCAAACCTGATTGTATGTATATGTCTTTATCTCATCGCTCAGTGCCGGGCGGTCGCCCCATTCCGACTCTATCCAGGAAAGGAACTGAGGGACGGTAGGAATGTAGTGGATATGATCACGTTCCACCTCGGGAATCATGTCATGGAAGTAGTTGCCTGTCATTGTGAATACCCTTTAATTAACTACGGCAAAGTTACTCGCGAGACACCTTGCTGCCAATAACAAAATGGCTGGGAAGTGTAAAGTTCAGGGTAATGCTGATCAGATCGACAGGACACCCAGCACGTTGATCAGCTCAGGGTCGATTGGCTTGTCCATCTTGATAGCCCTTGAGAAAGGCACGTAGACTATGTGGTCGTCGTCGATGCCGACCATGATGTTCCTCTGTCCCTCGTCGAGCGCCTCGATTGAAGCCACTCCCAGACGGCTGGCAAGGATTCTGTCATAGGCGGTCGGCCTTCCACCCCTCTGGAGATGGCCGAGGATCGAGACACGCACATCATATCCGGGATATTCCCTGGTCACCCTGTCCGCATAGTACTGCGCCCCTTTGCCGTCCTGAGGGCTTTCGGAGACAAGCACGATCGAGCTGTTCTTGCTCTTGCGTATGCCCCTTCCGATGAACTCGGCGAGCTGGTCGACGTCAGTGCTGTCTTCAGGAATGATCGCGGCCTCAGCACCGGCCGCGATGGCGCTGTTCTGGGCAAGGAAGCCTGCGTCCCTGCCCATCACCTCCACAAAGAAGATTCGGTCGTGGCTTGTTGCCGTGTCCCTTATCTTGTCCACGCAGTCCACTATCGTGTTGAGCGCCGTGTCATAGCCGATGGTGGTATCAGTTCCGTAAAGGTCGTTGTCAATAGTACCAGGGATACCGATGCATGGCACATCGAAGTCCTTTGCGAAGTCCTGGGCTCCGGCGAGGGAGCCGTTTCCTCCGATGACTATCAATGCGTCCATCCCATGTCTTGTGAAAGTCTCGTAGGCCTTCTGTCTTCCTTCGGGTGTCCTGAACTCCTTGCTCCTCGCACTCTTGAGGAAGGTGCCGCCCCTCTGGATCGTGTTCGACACGCTCTCCGTGGTGAGGTCAACCACCTCGTCCTCTATAAGTCCCTGGAATCCTCTGCAGATTCCCTTGACAGTCCATCCCTTGTGTATCGCCGCCCTGGTCACAGCCCTGACGCTGGCATTCATACCTGGAGCATCACCTCCTGAGGTGAGAACTCCGATGCATTTGATTTCTCTCATTATTATGTTTCGGTCCGTGCTCTGTTTCTCTTCCGGACCATTATGAATGGCATCAAAACAGATGCCTGCATGCACCGATGTCATTTACAATTTTGCCGTGCTTTGTAAACATCGGATGAAATTACCGCCAATAAAAGTTTCGTCTCATCTATATTTATCTAAATTAGATTAAAAAAAAGACGTGGTAAGGATAAAACAGGTAACGACGAGAAGGGAACTGAGACAATTCGTCCATTTTCCCAATGAACTGTACAAGGGCGACAGATACTATGTCCCTCAGGTCGAGTCAATGGACATGGCCACCCTGTCCCCGAAGAAGAATGCTGCCTTCGAAGTGTGTGAAGGCGTATACTGGCTTGCTCTGGATGAGAGCGGGAAAGTGGTGGGTAGGGTGGCGGCAATAATCAACCACAGGTACAACAGCAAGGTGGGGAAGAAGATATGCCGGTTCGGGTGGATAGACTTCATGGATTCCAAGGAGGTCGTCGACGCACTCATGTTCAGCGTCGAGCGCTATGCCAGGCAGAAGGAGATGACCATGGTTGAAGGCCCGGTCGGATTCCTGGAGTTCGACATATCCGGAATTCTCGTGGAGGGCTTCGACAGGCTGCCTACAGTGTACGGCAAGTACAACCATCCGTACTACGAGCCTCTTCTCCTGTCCTGCGGGTACACCAAGGGAGCAGAGTTCGTGGAGTATCTCATAGACGTGCCGGAAGATACTTCGGCTCTTGAGCGTGCGGCAGGGATCGTGGCACTGAAATGCGGCCTGAGCGAGGGGCATTACAGGTCGAAGAAAGAACTCGTAACAAGGTATGCCGACGGCCTCTTCAGGGTCATGAATCAAGCCTACTCGAGGCTTCACGGATTCTCCGAACTGTCCGAGAGGCAATGCGCTGACCTGAAGCGTCAGTTCCTTCCGCATATCTCTCTGGATTATGTGTCGGTTGTTGTCGACGGCAACGATGAAGTAGTAGGATTCGGCGTGGCGATGCCGTCACTTTCCAAGGCAATGCAGAGAGCAGGGGGAAGACTGTTCCCGACGGGATGGATGCATGTGTTGGCAGCCCTCAGGACAAATGACACCGTTGATGCTCTCCTTATAGCCGTGCGTGATGACTACCGCGGTATGGGTGTAAACGCGATGATCCTCGCCAAGATAGCCTCAGGACTGCACCGCAACGGCATCTTCCATGTGGAGAGCACAAGGGAACTAGCTGATAACCATGACGTGCAGAACATGTGGGGGCGCTTCAGCCACAGCCTCTCGAAGAGGGCACGCGTCTATACCAAGGAGATAACGTGACTTGTCTATGCCAAACTGTACAAAGGGATCAAAGGGACAGGCGGGATCTCCTGATGAACGATTCCGGCATCGGCATGCCATATACCGAATGCCTGAGCATCTGACGAAGCTCCTCAGTTGAAGTGCACTCCAGCAGTCTGTTGGGCAATATCGTCTCGCCGATACCCAGCCTTATGGTCTTCCCGTCCTTGTTAAGTATCTCGGAGGGCAGACGAAGGAGCCTGACGCCGGAACTGATGAGCCCAAGCGAGTAGTAGAAGTCGCTGCTCCTGTCGAAGAACCGTACCGGCACGACGGGAACACTTGTCCGCTCGTAAATGACCCCCTGGATTTATAAACAGAAACCTAAATAGAATGCAGGCTGTTGTGGTTTTTCATACCTACAGCCT
>CACYBC010000044.1 GCA_902772615.1 uncultured Ruminococcus sp. | reverse complement strand
TCCGTACAGTATGGGAAGAACATAATATCCGTACTGCCTTCTGGAAGCCGGGGCGTAGATCTCCCATGAATACCTGAATCCCCAGAGAGCTTCTATAAGCCTGCGGTCCCAGATCATCGGATCCAGCGGAGCAAGGAACTCAAGTCTCGGTCCGGTATCAGCCTGTCCTCCGATTACCTTCTCCATCAACGGCAGGTCGGTGGACAACATGAACAGAGGGTGCCGCATCGATCCGGCTGCGGCTCTAGTAAGTTTCCCCTGTGTCTCGAGCCGTTCAAAGGCCTCTTCCCTCTGCTGAGCAGTCATTCCGATCCCGAGCCACGCATCAGAGCGTCTGTTCCACATCATTCCTGCAGCCCCGATCCTCCTGAGAATGCGCCAGTCCAGAAATGCGGCCTCATCTTCAAATGGATCCGGAGCATTAAGCAGTTCTGAAGGCAGGTATCTCTCAGCAAGATCATAGAACTTTCTGGAACCGCTCTTGTGGTGGATCAGCAGTATTCCGTCGGTATACAACTGTTCCAGAACGGATCTCGCCGCCTGCGACTGCTTTTCCCAGTTGCCGCTCCAGTGCATGGAGGAATGCCAGAAGATCTTTCCTTCTATGGGCAGGGTATCGCTGCTGACCGGTCCGTGCTCCCTGATGTATTCGACAGCCTTCATCTCCAGCTCGGACATGCCGTCGAACTTCATCCCGTGTTCAATGCTGCGTTTCCTGTAGGATGAGAAATAAGGCCAGTCCTCGCTGGGCCATATAGAGAGCTCCTTGTCCGAATAATCCACGAGTCTGCGGTCTTTGTAGAGCAGATCATCCAGCATCTGTTTTCTGAACCCCTTGACACGTGACTGGAGGGTGAGCTCGGCGTTCCTCCCGCAGACATCCACCGGATCGTACTGCAGACATCCCGCCTGGCGCACATAGCCGTAGGCACCGTCTTTGCCGACAAAACGGTGCTTCCCCAGCAGTCCCTGTTTGATCAGGATAAACTGCCTTGCCTGGTCTTGAGTGATATTCAGCATCTTGTGCGTCCGTTCTGAAACGCTGACAGAGACATCTGCGGGTCCTGTCGCGTGACCTGTTCCTCATAACAGGATTCTACCATAAGGACGGTCCTTGTTCCTCTTCCGCGTCAATCGTATAATTGTCTGGAAAGATGCAAAGCTGCATATAATTCATTTCAGCATGCATATCATCCGCAGTGCTTTACCACGGCGAACGAAGAGAGCAGACAACATGCAGGACAGAACACATTCGGAACACGGACATGTCTTCGCTCAGGGAGCGAGGGACGGGATTCCTATTGGACTGGGATACTTCGCAGTCGCGTTCTCGCTCGGCATCTCCGCAAAGGCAGCCGGACTGGATCCTTTTCAGGCTTTCACCGCCAGTCTCCTGACCATAGCCTCTGCCGGCGAGTATGCTGCGTTCACTCTTATAGCGGCCGGCGCTTCTTATCTGGAGATGGCCGCAGTGATCTTCATAACGAACTGCAGATACATCCTGATGAGCTGCGCCATGAGCCAGAGACTTGATCCAGAGACCTCAACGCTGCACCGCATCGGTATGGGTACCTTCATAACTGACGAGATATTCGGCGCAAGCATTTCCCGTGAGGGATACCTGAATCCGCAGTACACCTACGGTCTGGCCTCCACGTCCGTGCTGCCCTGGGCATTTGGGACCATGTTCGGGGTGATCGCCGGAAACATCCTGCCTGCGTCAGTGGTCACTGCTCTGAGCGTATCCATATTCGGCATGTTCATTGCGATAATAGTGCCGCCGGCCAGGAAAGATCCGGTGGTCCTGTTCACGGTGCTTGCAAGTTTCCTTCTGAGCTGGCTGTCCGGACAGGTATCTCTTTTCTCCTCCGTTTCGGAGGGCACAAGGATCATGATCCTGACCGTCATAATCGCCTCTGCCGTGGCACTTCTTTTCCCGGTGAAGGAGGAACAGGATGCGTAACAATTACATCTATATAGCGGTCATGGCCGGAGTCTCCTTCCTGATCAGAGTCCTTCCGATGACAGTGATAAGAAAACAGATAAAGAGCCGCTTCCTCAGATCTTTCCTCTTTTACGTTCCCTACGTGACGCTCGCCGTGATGACTTTTCCAGCCATCATCACAGCGGCTGCGCATCCGCTGGCAGGCGCCGTTGCTCTCGCAGCAGGGGTGCTGCTCGCATGGATGGGCGGAGGGCTGTTCCCGGTCGCGGTATTATGCAGCGTCACTGTCTTCGTGATGGATGCGCTTTTATAGAACGGAGGTCCAAAATGAGATACGTGTTTGATGAAGTCCTGGATATCCCCGTGAACGGAGATGTTCAGAACATCCATATACGCTCCAACCGCCCCGGTTCAGAGGTCCTTCTCTTTGTGCACGGCGGTCCCGGAGTATGTGACAGAAGCTGGGTGATGCCCCAGCAGAGCAGATATCTGGCCGATCACTGCGTCATGGTATGCTGGGACCAGCGCATGGCCGGAAAAAACTACCGCAGAAGCAGGAAAGACGAACCCATGACCATCGAGCAGCAGGTCGAGGACATGCACGATGTAGTGGATTATCTCAGGAACAGGTTCGGCAAGGAGAAGATCTTCTTCGTGGGGCACTCCTGGGGCAGCATACTCGGTGTATGCTACCTGCTGAAATATCCCGAGACCATCAGGGCGTATGTGGGGATGGGCCAGTTCATCAACGGTCCGGAGAACGAGAAGATCTCATATGATTTCACTGTCAGATACGCAAAGGAACACAACGACGCGAAAGCCCTCAGGGATCTGGAAGCCATCGGTGAGCCTGTCGGCGGGTCGTACAGCGGCGGGATCGATGCGCTGATGGTGCAGCGCAACTACATGACAAAGTTCGGCGGCGGCTCATACAAACACAGGGAAAACATAATCAGGTCGGTCCTTGTGCCGTTCATCACCTCCGGTGAATACAGGCTCGTACCGGATTTTTACAGATATGCCAAGGGGACGTTCCACTGTCTTGAGAAACTGTGGCCCGAGGTAGTCTCTCTGCAGTTCGACAGGGACGTGAAAAAGCTGGACGTGCCCGTCTACCTGTTCCAGGGAGATCACGACTGGAACACCCCTACTGAGCTGGTAAAGACCTGGTTCGATGCTCTTGAAGCTCCCTACAAGGAATATGTGCCGTTCAGCGAATCCGCCCACTCCCCCATCAAGGAGGAACCCGAGCTCTGGGGCAGGACTCTAGTGGAAAAACTGTTCAGCTGAAGTCCGATTGACTTTGGCCGTGTTATAATTATTTTGAATACAGGCAAGAATAAACATATTCATATATTACTGAACAAGTGAGGTCTCAAATGGCAAACGACATGGTAAACAAATTCAAACTCGGATTCGGACTCATGCGCCTTCCGAGGCTTGAGGACGGCGCCATAGACGTTCCCCAGGTCTCGAAGATGGTGGACCTGTTCCTTGAAGCAGGCGGCACATATTTCGACACCGCCTTCGCATATCCGGGCTCGGAGGAAGCGATAAAGAAAGCTCTCGTCGAAAGATATCCCAGAGAGAGCTATACGCTCGCTACCAAGCTCATGTGCAATGATGAAGTCAACGACGAGGAGACAGCCAAGAAAGAGCTTCTCACCAGTCTGGAGAGGAGCGGAGCCGGTTATTTCGACTACTATCTGCTTCATGCGCTGCAGCGCGGCAACTACGAGAAGTACGACAGGTTCCATCTCTGGGACTATGTAAAAGAACTCAAGGAAAAGGGTCTGGTAAAGCATTACGGTTTCTCCTTCCATGCAGATCCGGAACTTCTCGAAGAGCTCCTGACAAAGCATCCGGATGTGGATTTCGTTCAGCTGCAGATCAACTACGCCGACTGGGAGAATCCCGGCGTCAACTCGAAGAAGAATCTTGAGATCTGCAAGGCTCACGGCAAGCCCGTAGTGGTCATGGAGCCCGTAAAGGGGGGTATCCTCGCCGATCCCATCGACTCCGTCAAGGCTATCCTCGACGCAGAAGGCAGCGGCATGTCCTACTCATCCTGGGCGATCCGCTTCGTGTGCAGTCAGGAAGGCATCTTCACGGTGCTCAGCGGCATGAGCAACATAGAACAGATGGAGGACAACCTGTCCTACATGAAGGATTTCAAGCCTCTAGATGAGCATGAAGTCAAGGTCATCGAAGCGTGCCAGGCAGCGCTCAACGCGGACCAGTCGATCCCCTGCACCGCCTGCCACTACTGCACTCCCGGTTGCCCCATGAATATCCCGATCCCGGAGATCTTTGCTGTGGAAAACCGCAAGAAGGGAAGCCCCGCTTTCCGTACGAAGAGGGAGTACGTCATCGTCACCCAGGGACGCGGCCAGGCCAGCGACTGCATCCAGTGCGGTCAGTGCGAAGGCATCTGCCCGCAGCACCTTCCGATCATCTCCCTGCTTGAGAGATGCCGCGAGATAGAGTCCTACGTATGAACAGATACATAAACGAAAGCCGGTGCATAGCACCGGCTTTTTTTGTGTATTTACGATCAAATTTCCTGTTGTCTGCGTTCCGCTGCCGTCTTTATGA
This sequence comes from uncultured Ruminococcus sp., assembly GCA_902772615.1. GTDB lineage: Bacteria > Bacillota > Clostridia > Oscillospirales > Ruminococcaceae > RUG11783. The sequence continues at coordinate 2,309 of CACYBC010000044.1, read as the reverse complement.
GTTCCCTTTCGGACTCTATGTCCGCGGGAGACGGATATGTCAGGGATACCTTATCGAATTCTGCGAGTATCTCCTGCGCCTTCGCTTCGTCACCGCGGCACAGAAGCTGTTCCGCGTACCGCGTGCGCAGCACTGACGGGAAAGCCTTCATCTGTCTGAGCACGGCAGCCACTTTCTTCTGTTCAAGCACGGACACATCCGCTTCCTTTCCGTTCCTCAGGAGATCAAGAAAGACTTTATCATTGAGCAGCAGCGCTCTGTAGAGATCGGGTATAGCCGTTCCATCCGCAATCATCCGGTCTATCAGTTCCTCTGCTCTGGCGAGATCAAGGCTGTCCAGCAGCCTGTTCTCTCTTGCTATCAAGTTGTACGCCACCAGATAGTTGCTCATGTCTGCGTCCTGCGGTACCTCGAACCATTCCTCCGGCATGTCCTTCATGCGGACGCCTTCCCCGGCAAGCTGGTTGATCTTCAGCTGTGTCCAGAACGACCTGACCGCATTCGGATCCTTTCCGAGGAACAGTGCGTTGTAACCGTCGTTGGGCACGGTTATATTGACGGGCACGGCGTTCGTCAGCGCAGTATAGATGCCGACCATAGCGAGGATGATCAGATATCTGTACCCCAGTCCTGCTCTTCTCAGCAGCAGCGCGGTGATCAGAAACAGGACGCTGGTGATCACGTTCATCAGCGCGCCGCCCAGATTGTAAAGCCTGTACGGCAGCTTTCCGTCCACCATATCCGGAGGTATCATTATGCACTGCCCTGCGGTGCCGCTCAGTTTCAGTTTCTTGAAGACCGGCTTGCCGTCTTCCATCTTGATCATACAGCTCAGTACCCTGAAGGAGGAGAATCTGTATCCAGAAATCAGTCCGAATACCAGATGGCCTGCTTCGTGGATGACTATCTGAATCAGGAAGGCAAGCAGCAGCGACAGCATAGTCACCGCTACATCCAGAAGATATCTTCCGAAGGATTTGTTACTGATATCCTGCATCATAGGCGACATCAGCGCAGCCGCTGCTCCGACAGCGAGTCCCAGAGCTGCGTTGACTATGCTGTAGACTATCCTGCCCGCAGACTTCCTGCCTTTCACGTTTTATCCCTCCTGTGCACCGTAATCCCGGAATGCCAGGTTGAGGTCCACGTCCCCGCTGATTCCGCTGACTCTTCCTGTGCTGGAGTACTGCCATATCCCGAACTCATAGGGATATCTCGGCAGGTAGAAATACTGGGCGAACCACTTGTCATACTCCTCGAGTTTCTCGATCTCCATCTCCCCGCACAGCATCCTCAGGTTGCCGTAGATCATGGTCTTGTAGCCTGCCAGTCTGATCCTCTCGCAGAACGCTATCGCGTTCTCTGTTCTCTGGCGCGCGGTCAGGTCCTTTGTCCTTGACGTAGAAGAGTTCTCAAGCTCCGCGTCGAGAACTATGGGCCAGGTCACATCATATCCGCTTATTATATTGAGCACCATCTCCGCTTCCTCGACGGCTTCCTTCGGTGTAGCGGCCTGAGTATAGAAATACATGCCCACGGGTATCCCGTTCGACGTTGCGCCTTCCAGATTCTCCCTGACTCTGGTGTCCTCATAGATGGTGCCGGACTCATAACCTCTCAGGCCGGCTCTGATAAACGCGAACTGTACGCCGTCTGCCTTTACCCTGGACCAGTCTATGGGACCCTGCCATTCCGAGACATCTATGCCCTTCAGTGCCGTATGTCCGGAAGTATCGGTATATGTCTTGAGTCCGCTCTCCTCGTCAGTGATGATCCTGTTTATATCGACATCGGTCTTTTTCACATTGTCGAGGATCGGGGCATAGACATACTGCTTTCCGTCATAATAGACAGCCCTGTCGCTGTAGATCATTGCCATCAGCTCGGTGAGCGACATGGCGTCTCTAGCCTTCTCCTTGAGGCTTTCCCTGCTGTAATACACCTCTCCGTTATCCAGTGCCTTGCCTTCATACTGAGCCATGATCTGTTCCACATCCGAGGGCTTCTCCAGTTCCGCCTGGAGATCGCGTATCTCGGATTCCAGCGCGGTCTTCTGCGCTTCAGCCGCTTTAAGCCGTTTGCCCAGGATCGCGACGAAAGCCACAGACATGATGCAGAACACGATCACAGGGATCATCAGGAGCCATCTTCTTTTCATAATATGCCCACCTCGTATCATTTCTTCTGAGACCATTATATTCCAACATTATTAAGAAATCTCCTCTCTGTACGCCCATACCGCGTGCAGAGAGGAGATATGCTTTTTAGAATCCGTGGCCGCCGCCTCCGCCGGAGGAACCTCCTCCTCC
>CACYBC010000043.1 GCA_902772615.1 uncultured Ruminococcus sp. | reverse complement strand
GGGGATTCCATGACGTAGATGTGCTGTTCCTGAAGGTTCTTCGCGGTGGGAGCCAGGCTTCCGGCCTTGAGTATAGCTTCCAGCTGTTCCCTGTCCACTTTCCTGTCGCTGAACTTCTTGCAGGAGAAACGGTCTCTGACTACTTCTCTGAATTCCATATTCGGGTCCTTTCTGACATTTATGTTAAATTTGTTGATGCACTGCGACACAGTATAGCAAAACTGAGCGATAACTTCACCCCGTTTCTTTCTGAACGGAATGCCGGTGATGGTATAATCACAGTGAAAGTATCTCAAGGAGAACGATCATGGAACCCGGTAAGAGAGACAGGATATTCGGTAATATAGCCGCAGCTGCGGTCATAATAATGCTTTGCGCGGTCCTGGTGCTTACTGTGTACGCCGCCCGTAACATGGCGGGACAGTATCACAGGCTTCTGGAAGCTGATCTGGCTCAGCCTCTGAGCGGCAGCATCTCTTACAGCGATCATCTGTACGGCGAGATGGGCTTCGGGATAAGCACGGATCCCTCCGATCCGGCTGCGCCGGAGTACCTGCGCAGCTTCCTTGCGGATTCCGTCGCCAGGATAGATCAGAGGATCCTGTCCTGCGGGGTCATCTACACCATGATCATCTGCGCGGTGTTCGCCTATCCCCTTTATCTGAAGAACAGATACAGCATCAAAAAGCATTTTCTGGGCATCCTGCTTGTGACGGCAGCGGTATTCACCGCGTACAACGCCGCAGCCATCATCACCTTTTCTGCGAAGGCGATTCCGTTCTATTATCCGGATATCTTCCGCATAATGCTGATATGCACAGGCCTTCTTTCCGTCATTGCGGGACTCTGCGCCGTGGGCATGTTGCTGAGGACCGTGAAGTTCAAGAAGCTCACGGCCATAGCTGCCGTTCCGCTGACTGTGCTGCTTTTCTCGCTGGGCGCAGTGTTCCAGGGCGGCATCTTCTCACCTACTCTCAAGGAGTCTTTTTCCTATGTATATGAAATTGAAGAGAAGCTGCTGGAGCCCGGGTTCAACGGGGCCTATTACGACGAGGAGAGGAACCTGCTGGTCGTGGAAGGCAGGGAGTATCCCCCGAGACAGGTCGAGAACGACGAGCACTACAGAGGCGCAGCGTTCATGGGAGCCTGCGCTTTCGACGTGCTGGACCCGTTCTCGGGAAGCAGCCTGCCACTGGTCCAGGAGATAATCGGGGACAGTATCCCCGCAGGCGGAGTCGCGCTGCATGTCATGCAGCCGGTCATGTGGATGGCCGCGCTTCTGCTGTTATACAAAAAGAAACATAAACCGTTCGAATCAATGAAAGGAGCATTTAAAATGAAAGCACTGGTTACCTATTTCTCCGCCAGCGGCGTGACCGCGGCTCTGGCAAAGCGCCTGGCTGACGCCATCGGCGCCGATGTCTATGAGATCAGGCCCGAGACGCCCTACACCAACGCGGATCTCAACTGGAGGGACAAGCAGTCCCGCTCCACCATCGAGATGCAGGACAAGGACAGCCGTCCCGCTCTCGCGGACACCGACGCTCCCGTGGCGGATGCTGACGTGGTCTTCGTGGGATACCCCGTGTGGTGGTACCGAGAGCCCTCGGTCGTCGACACCTTCCTTGAGGCATATGACTTCACCGGAAAGAAGATCGCGCTGTTCGCGACATCCGGAAGCAGCGGGATCGGCGAGGAAGCTCCCGCCCGCGCCGCTGAGTTCACTAAGGCTGAGGTAGTAGCAGCGAAGCGCTTCGCAGCGGACGCCGCACCGGAAGAGCTCGCCGACTGGGCAAAACAGTTCCTCAGCTGAACCGTAAAAGACTTTCCGTTCCTCCGGCTTGGAAAGACTGTCTGAAAATGATAACGGACTGCTGCGTCTGCAGCAGTCCGTTTTTCTGTAGTCAGGATGATCGTCAGACCGTCTCCGCGGCCTCTTCCTCTGTGTCATCTGTCTGCGCATCCGCATAGTCCAGTCCTGAGGAAGGAATCGCGATCGCATAGGTGTCTCTGTCCTCGCCTTCTTTGCGGGGAGTCTTCTTAACGCCCCACAGCAGGCTGCGGACCTCCACCGTGCCGGTCTCCTTATCCTTCTTGACGGAATAAGGGATCACTGACGCGAGCAGCGCTCCGAGAACGATTCCTCTGATTAATGATCTGTGCTTCATGTTATTTTATCCTTTGCTGTTTCGTTAAGTATATTTGCAGGTACCGCTGTACATTATAGCTGCGGCTGATGCGGATATCTATTCCTTCCGGGCAAGCCACCCTTTGAATATGCCTCCTTCCAGCACAGAGGTTATGATGAAAAAGATATCGGCGAACAGTATGAATACGAAGGACGGGATAAGGATCCGGGTGTATCTCTTTCCGAAACACTTCCCCTTCCCGATCGCTCTTCCCATGCCGGCCAAATAGAACAGTACGCCGAGGTTGAAATACAGCAGCAGCGCCGCATTC
>CACYBC010000042.1 GCA_902772615.1 uncultured Ruminococcus sp. | reverse complement strand
TGGTGCGGGTAACAGGACTTGAACCTGCACGGTCGCCCACTAGATCCTAAGTCTAGCGTGTCTGCCAATTCCACCATACCCGCATATAAAATATGCCATAATTCTACAATTGCAGGTGGAGCAAGTCAAACGTTTCAGGTTGTTGGTTTAACACACAAGATATATAATGTATTGTAGTCAATAACTAAAAGGCTGGTAGCACATTGAGAATACTTAACAAACTGGAAAGACGCTTCGGGCGGTATTCTATAGAGAACCTGATGATCGTGGTATGCGGCGGTCAGGCCATCGTTTTTATCGCTGACCTTCTGATGAACGGTTTTGCCAGCAGTATGCTGTATCTTGACTGGGAACTTGTCACCAGAGGTCAGATCTGGCGTATCTTCACTTTCATATTTGAGCCCAGCAGCAGCAATCCGATAACGTTCGTTCTGAGCCTTTATTTCTACTATATGATAGGCGGTGCTCTGGAACATGAGTGGGGAAGTTTCAATTTTGACTGCTTCTACCTAATGGAGATGGCCTGCACGGTGATAGCTTCCATCTTTATAGGAGTTGGAACATCGTACTATATTAATCTCTCGCTGTTCCTTGCTTTTGCGGTGCTCTATCCGAATTATCAGGTGCTGCTTTTTTACTTCCTTCCCATTAAGGTCAAATGGGTCGCTCTGATAGATCTGGCTTTCATGATCTACAATTTCTGTGTCAGTTCGTCGATGAGGCTGCTTATCATAGCGTGCTTCATACCGCTGGTGATCTTCCTCTGGGATGATGCGGTAAAGAACATCAAACTCTATTTTGACAGGAAAAAGAGAATGAAAGAGTTCTCGGACTACTGGAAATAACCAATTCGGTTTTTTTTAACTCATACATTCGGAGGTTGAGAGATATGCGTATTCTGCTTGCTGCAGCTGTCCTGCCTGCACTGTTCCTGATGCGTTATGTCTACAGAATGGACAGGATAGAGAAGGAACCTCTCGGTCTGCTGATCCAGCTTGCAGGCGCAGGGGCAGTCTCATGTTTTCCTGCGGCAGTGATCGAAAAAATGCTTGGGTCGGTATTGGGACAGTTTCTTGACGCGGAATCTGAGATCTACATCCTTATCGACGCATTCCTTGTTGTGGCGCTCGCGGAGGAAGGATGCAAATACATATGCCTCAGGATGTTTACGTGGAGAAACGAAGAGTTTGACTGCAACTTCGACGGCATAGTCTATGCCGTGTTCGTGTCTCTTGGATTTGCCGCGCTGGAGAACATTATGTATCTGCAGAGCTACGGACTTTCCATCGCATTTTCAAGGGCGATCCTTTCGATCCCGGGGCATATGACTTTCAGTGTGTTTATGGGACATCATTACTCAAAAGCCAAAAAAGCTATGATATACGGCAGAGCGGACGAAGCAAGGCAATGCAGCATCACTGCTCTCACTAGAGCTGTGATCCTGCATGGTTTCTATGACTACTGTCTGATGAGCAATTACGAGGTGCTCTATTACGTGTTCTTCGTGTTTGTAGTCCTGCTCGACATCATATCCATAAAGAAGATCAAGATAGAGGCGGCCAACGACGCTCCGTTTGAGCGGTGGCCGATGTACTGATCTGAGAGGTATTTCAGTTTGATCCCAGATAAGACGTTTATAGAGACTGAGCTCGCTTCCGGCGGGCTCAATCCTGTTCTGTATGTTTTTTCAGAAGTCGATTCCACTAACACGAGAGCAAGAGAGATACTGGCAGACAGCAGTGATGAGATCCTTGTGCTGGCTTCAGCTCAGCTTAAGGGGAAGGGCAGCCACGGGAGGTCATTCTTTTCTCCTGCGGACACGGGATTGTATTTCACCGCATCTTTCAGCGGACTGCCTTCAGAACATCCTGTCACGTTTGCGGCAGCAGTTGCATCCGTAAAAGCGCTTGGCAGCTGCGGGATAGACACGGAGATAAAGTGGGTCAACGACATATTCCTGTCCGGGAAAAAGGCGGGCGGCATACTCTGTGAAAGGATCTCCTCCGGCGCTGTAATAGTAGGGATCGGCATCAATCTGGAAGAACCTCAGGGGGGCTTTCCCGATGATATAAAGAGGACCGCTGTGTCCGTCGGTTCACACAGGGAGATCAGGGACAGACTTGCAGTAGAACTGTACAGGGAACTGGTAAAGGCAGTGAATCAGGATGCAGGGGAGATAATCCGCTCATACAGGGATGTGTGCGGAACGGTCGGCAGAAGGATCTCATTTGAGATCGACGGGAACAGGACGTCCGGAACGGCGCTGTCCGTCGGGGAGGACGGAAGCCTTACAGTTGAACAGGATGGAGGAGATATCATAAAACTGATCTCCGGAAACGTTTCTGTCCGCTACTGAACCTGTTGTGCAAGTGAATGTTGACAGGAAAGCGCTGTTTACGTATAATTTATTGGTCCGCTTGAAAAAGGCTCATAAGAGTGCGAAGCACCGCCTGATACAGCGAGTCGAATAAAAAGACAGAGGTAAGAAAATGTACGCAGTTATTGAAACGGGCGGCAAGCAGTACAGGGTCGAGCAGGGAGATGTTATCTACGTCGAGAAGCTCGCAGCTGATGCTGAAGAGACCGTAACGTTCGACAAGGTCCTGGCAATCGGTGGAGAAAGCACAGTATTCGGCAATCCTGTAGTCGAAGGAGCATCCGTTACCGGAAAGGTCCTCAAGCAGGGTAAGGCAAAGAAGATCGATGTTTTCACCTACAAGCCCAAGAAGAACGAGAAACGCCATCTCGGCCATCGTCAGAGCTTCACAAAGGTTGAAGTTACTGCCATCAACGCGTAAGGAAACGGAGGGTATTACTTATGGCACATAAAAAAGGTGTTGGTTCCACAAAGAACGGCAGAGACTCCGAGTCCAAACGCCTCGGTGTCAAGAGAGCGGACGGACAGTTCGTTCTTGCTGGCAACATTCTTGTTCGTCAGCGCGGCACACACATTCATCCCGGCCTGAACGTTGGGATCGGATCCGATGATACGCTTTATGCTCTTACAGACGGAACCGTCAGGTTCACAAGATATGGTAAGGACCGCAAGAAGGTCAACGTTATGAACTGAACCAAGTCCCGTGCTGGAAAGCACGGGATTTTTCTTTTTATGAAAAAATGTTTATCGATAAAGCAAGAATTCAACTGAAAGCAGGAAGAGGCGGCGACGGGGCTGTCAGCTTCCACAGAGAAAAATATGTTGCTGCGGGAGGCCCTGACGGCGGAGACGGCGGGGACGGCGGCAGCATATATCTTGTTGCAGATGACCATCTCTCGACGCTCAGCGACTATAAATACAGAAGGAAGTATGAAGCGGGGAGCGGTGAGAACGGAAGAGGGAACCGCTGCAGGGGCAAGAGCGCAGATGATCTTTATCTGAAGGTGCCCAGAGGTACCATAGTCAGGGAGTATGAGTCAGGGAAGATCATGGCGGATGTATCTTCGGACGAGCCTGTCCTGATCTGCAAAGGGGGAAGAGGCGGGTTCGGAAACGCCAGATTTGCCACCCCGACCAGACAGATCCCCAGATTTGCCAAGACGGGGACCCAGGGGGAGACTTTTGACGTTTCCCTGGAGCTTAAACTCATAGCCGACGTGGGATTCGTAGGTTTCCCCAATGTAGGAAAGTCGACGCTTCTTTCCGTCATATCCAACGCGAGACCGAAGATAGCCAATTATCACTTCACAACGCTTACTCCCAATCTCGGAGTAGTGAATGTCGGGGATTCTTCCTTTGTCGCTGCAGACATACCAGGGCTCATAGAAGGAGCGAGCAGAGGCATAGGACTTGGATATGACTTCCTCAGACATATCGAAAGATGCAGGCTGATCGTACACATCGTCGACGTATCCGGCAGCGAGGGCAGAGATCCGGTCGCTGATTACGAACAGATCAATAATGAGCTCTCATCCTTCAGTGAGGAGCTCGGTTCAAGAAAACAGATCGTAGTCGGCAACAAGATCGACATAGCTTCCGACGAGCAGAGAGCTTCTTTTGCTTCTTATATAAAGGACAAAGGTCTTGAATACCTTGAGATCTCCGCCGCCACCACGGAAGGCACGAGGGAACTTATCAACAAATGTGCCGAAGCGCTGGCTGAACTGCCTCCTATTACTACATTTGAACCTGATTTCGTCAGACCGCAGAAAGGCGGAAGAAACAGGGACTTTGAGATCTTCAGAGACGATGAAAACGATGAATGGGTGATAGAAGCGCCGTGGCTCGAAAGGATCCTCATGCAGAGCAATGTGGATGACTATGAATCCCTTATGTACTTCCAAAACGCACTTGCTGATTCCGGGATCCTGGACAGACTCGTTGAGATGGATGTGCAGGAGGGAGATTCCATACGCATAGGAGATTATCAGTTTGATTACATTACCTGATTCAGACATGCTTTCCCGGCATGAGGCAAAGCAGAAAAGCCCCGTGGAGCTTGCCTTTATAGGAGATGCGGTATATGAGCTTCTCGTCAGAGAACACATAAGTCTGACTCATGACGCTCCTGCCGCAGTGCTCCACAAGATGGCGATCTCGTACGTCAGGGCGGAAGCGCAGCATTCCGCTCTTGAGAAGATAAACGGCCTGCTTACGGAAGAAGAAGCGGAGATGGCGCGCAGAGGCAGAAATGCCAACAAAGTCACATCTTCAAAGAACGCTGACCCTGCGGACTACAGGGCAGCCACAGGACTGGAGACGCTGTTCGGTTATCTGTATATTACAGGCAGGAACGACCGTATCAGGGAACTGTTCTCGCTGATCATAAGTGATTGACAGATAATATTGCGCACCGTCCGTGCATTAAATATAATTACTAGAGTAGAGATTCAGATTTCTAAGGAGACAATACTATGTCAGGGCATTCCAAGTGGAACAATATCAAGAGGAAGAAGGAAAAGGCTGACGGCGCAAAAGCCAAGGTCTTTACGAAATATGCCAAAGAAATCGCGGTTGCGGTAAAAGAGGGAGGCAGTACCAATCCTGATACCAACGCACGACTTCGTGATGCCATATCAAAGGCTAAGGCCAATAACGTCCCCAACGACAATATCAAAAGGGTCATTGAGAAGGCGTCATCCGATACGGCGAACTATGAGAGCATCGTATACGAAGGATACGGCCCCGGCGGGATCGCAGTGATCTGCGAAGCGCTCACTGACAACAGGAACCGCACGGCTGCGTCGGTCAGGCATCTTTTTGACAAATATGGCGGAAATCTCGGGACCACCGGCTGCGTTTCGTACATGTTCACACAGAAGGGCGTGATCGTCATCGAGGACGAGGATCCCATCGATGAGGACAAGCTGATGATGGAAGCCATGGAGATCGACGGTGTGAATGACCTTGAGGTCAATGAGAACGTTGCAGAGATCACCACCGATCCCTATGACCTGGTAAAGGTCTGTGAAGGTCTCGAATCACTTGGTTATGCATTCTCTTCAGCTGAAGTCGCTTATGTTCCGTCTACATATACGGCTCTTAATGATGAGGAGCAGCTGAAGCAGATGGGAACTCTCCTTTCTCTTCTGGAAGAAGATGATGATGTTCAGGGAGTGTGGCACAACCTGGATAACGAAGAGGACCTGCCGTAAACAATAAACAAACAGAAAACACTCAGCGGCGTTTTACGCCGCTGTTTTCGGAGGAAGGAACGTGTCTGACAGAAAACTGTGCATGTGTTGTATGAGCCCGGTGCCCTCGGGAGCGCTGGCTTGTCCTTCCTGCGGATATAACGGCAGCCAGCAGAACCCGGAAGGCCTTCTGCCGATCGGGTCAAGGATCGGCAAAGGAAAATATCTTATAGGCAGAGCGGAAGAGATACACACCGAGTGTGTCGATTATATCGGATTCGATGTCACCGGTTATAAGGTATGTACTGTAAGAGAATTCCTGCCGGCCGGCGGAATAGTCAGAGTCAGCAGTGAAATGTCCATGCAGCCCATTGCCGGGGCGGAAAAGAGATTCAGGTCAGGCCTTAACAGATTTATGTCATCGTATGGGGCAATGAGAGAGCTTCCTGATGATTGCGCGGTTCCCAAGGTAAAGGATCTTATTCAGCAGAACGGGACTGCTTATGCCGTGATAGACAGATTCTCCGGGATGACTCTGAGAGAACTGCTCAGGAGAAACGGCGGTACTTTGTCAGTCGCTCAGACACAGATAGTGATGGAACCGGTGATGGACGCGCTGGAAGCCGTTCATGCCAAAGGACTTTTCCACGGGAATATCTCTCCGGATAACATACTGATCGACAACAACGGTGATGTGAGGCTTGACGAGTTCTGCACCGGGGATACTCCTTCCACCCAGAAGGCGGTGGGATTCTGTTCACCTGAGAGCGAATCAGGAGAAAAGCCTCAGAGTATCAGTGATGTTTACAGCCTTGGGGCGGTGTTCTACCGCTGTGTGCTGGGTGTGGCACCTCAGGACGGCGTACAGAGAAAGAATTTCGATACGCTTACGACGATGGCTGAGGTCTCGGAAGACGTACCCGGAGAGGTCTCCGATGCAGTATGGAATGCAATGCTGGTGAACAGAGCCAACAGGACGGCATCAGTACATGATTTCAGGAGGGCGCTCAACGGTGAACAACCTGAGGAGGCTTCTCAGGCGGTCTCCCAGCTGTTCTTCAGCAGCGAGGAAGAAACGGCTGAAAAGGAAGAAGAAAAGAAAAAGAGAAACATATGGAGATATCTTTCTCTTATTTCTCTCTGCCTCCTAATTGTCATGACTGCGGTATATTTTGTCAGTGTGGATTCAGCAAAGAAGGAAAGGGAAAGGCGCAGAGCTGAGGAACAGGAAAAACTTCCGGAAAGCATAGCTATAGAAGCCCCGGATTACAGAGGGAAAAAGATATCTGAAACGGAACTTGATACCATCTCCTTTGATTTCGTCATGATCAGCACTTATACAGAGGGAGAGGAAGAGGATGTGATCGTAAATCAGGATCCTTATCCCGGCACTGATATGGGGCCGGATCACAGGACCATAACGCTTTTCGTAAACAGTTCCAAGAAGATAACTGCGGTGATGCCGGATCTGACCGGCCTATATCTCCCTAACGCCGAACAACTTCTTGAAAGCTACAATATAAAGTATTCGGTCGTATTTGAGGAAGCGGAGGACAGGTTCCCCGGACTGGTATATGAACAGAGCATAGACAGCGGAGAAGAGATAAAGCTTACTGAGACCGTAACGATCAAGGTTCAGCCGGATCCTTTTGACCATGACATGCAGGGACAGACTCCGGGAGAAGAAGAAACAGAATAAAACATGAGCCCGGCCGCAAGGCCGGGCTCATCTGTTTATAAAGATCCTGTGCGATGATCAGGCATTTTCCACGATAGCAGTTATCGCCGCTTCTATTCCCTTAACTATGTCATCCTTGGAAAGCGACGGTGTATTTGCACGATTCAGCACCTGTTCATGCAGGAACGGGACATGCATGAAACCGCCCTTCATATTCGGGAACTCTCTTGAGATGTTATAGAGCACGCCATACATGAGATGGTTGCACACGAACGTTCCGGCTGTGTAGGAGACACTTGCAGGGATGCCGGCTTCCTTGATCTTGTTGACCATAGCTTTGACGGGAAGTGATGTAAAGTAAGCATTCTCTCCGTATTCGCGGATCACTTTATCAAAGGGCTGGTTGCCTTCGTTGTCTTCTATCCTCGCGTCATCGAGGTTTATAGCTACTCTCTCAGGCGTGAGTCCTACTCTGCCGCCGGCCTGACCTATACAGAATGTTACGTCAGGATTCTCTTTTTTCATAGCGGCGTAAACGGTATCAATGGATTTTCCGAAAACGGTCGGGACAACGCATTTAACGATCTCGGCGCCTGCAACTGTATCGGAAACAGCGGCAACAGCTTCCTGTGCCGGGTTGACCGGTTCTCCGCCGAACGGATCAAAAGCAGTTAGTAGTATTTTCATTGGATCTCCTTAAAAGGACCGCGCGCGGCAATACCCGCGCGCGGAATACTTTTTTAGAACGCGAATACATACATCAGAACGATGTGTATGCAGAGCATGCAAATAGCAACGGGGACCTGGCTCTTGATGATGGAGTATTTGTTTTTGACTTCAAGAAGAGCTGCAGGCATGATGTTGAAGTTTGCAGCCATCGGAGTGCAGAGGGTTCCGCAGTAACCTGCGGTAAGACCGAGAGCACCAACGATGATGGGATTTGCACCTTTAGCGATCAGGAACGGGATGCCGATGCCGACTGTGATTACGGAGAAAGCGGCGAATCCGTTGCCCATGATGATCGTGAACAGTGCCATGGCGACGCAATATACGGCACAGGCGATCAGTTTGCTGTTCTCGGGGATGATGGCGGCAACACCGTTTGCGATAACGGCGCCTACGCCTGCTGCCGTGAACAGTGAGCCGAGGGCTGAGAGCAGCTGGGGCAGGATGCCTGTAGGACCTACGTTGTCCATGAGGCGGGTGCCGTCGACAACTGCATATTTGGGCTCTGCCTTTGTCATGATGAGAACAACGATCAGAGCGATGATACCTGCGATGCAGATTGAGTTATTGGCGGTGATCCAACTGAGCGCAGGGACCTTTGAACCGAGTGTCGCAAGGATAACGGCTGAGAAGGCAAGGCTCAGAGCGGGGATGAAGATCTTGTAGCCGAGCTTGTCAGCGCGCTCACGTACGACTTTCTGCTCCGGAACATCGCTGGCGCTCTGTACGACGCCTTTGATGCCGGTCAATGCCGCCATGACTACGATTGCAAGACCTACGATCCACTTCGGGATCCAGTTTCCGCAGATGAATGTGAATGCAAGGACGAACCAGAAAGCAGCTGTAGTGCCTTTCTTCTGGGCGCCGGGATCCTTAAGGGCTTTTACGCCGACAAGGATGAAAATAATGCCGATAAGTACATAGAATACTTCAGCTAAGATCTGTCCAAAGTTCATTTTGCGCTCCTTTCTCCCTGCTTATCCAGCTTCTTATCAAGCAGGATGGCACGGACTGCGCCGACTACCACGGAGATGACTGCGATCGGGATCGACCAACCGGCGATCTGAGCGGGTGTCACTTCGTAACCCTGCTCAACAAGGGTGCTGACGATAAGAAGAGTACCGGAAGCGCCCATGAAGCAGTTCTGAGCGAAGAAGTTACCGTAGTTTTCAGCACCGGCGGATGCACCGCGGATGGTGTCGGATACTTCGTCAGAGATCTCGCCGTACTTGGCACTGTATGCGCCTTCTGCCATCGGGACGACGACAGGACGTACGAACTGCGGGTGTCCGCCAAGACGGACCGAGAACGCGGCTGCAAGGGTACGGATCGCCTGATAGATCAGTATGACGCGCCCGGTGGTAGCGTTCTTGATGCTGCGAATGAAATCTATGGCTTTCTCTTTAAGACCGAAACGCTCACAGATGCCGATCGCAGGAAGAGTCAGAACGAACAGAGTGGCTGTTCTCTGGCTGACAAAGGAGGTCCCAAGGGTGTTGAGGATCTCCATGGGAGTCATTCCGGCAACAAGTCCAGTGGCGAGACCGGCAATGACTACGGTGGCGATCGTGTCAAACTTCAGTGCGAAGCCGATGACAACGATCACTACACCAATCAGTTTGATGATTTCCATTTTCTCACTCCTTTTCCTGTAAGTGGATATATATGATCCCGTGCAGATCATTCTGCGCAGGTGATCAACTGTCATATTTTGAAAAATTCATAGATTCTGTGGCATCTTCAGCATCTGATGGAGATCCCGCATCGCTATCAGATCCTGTATCGTCAGATTCAGACTCTGTATGAGCGTAAGAGCGGGCTGTTTCAGAGCCTACTATGCATGAAGCGTCTACAACGAAGCATGCTTCCAGCACCCGTGTAATGATCCTCTCAGTCTCCTGTCTGTCTTTCCCGGTCAATGCCATCAGTTCGTCGATCGTCCAGACATTCTGTTTCACAAGTTTAGGAGGATATCGCCTGATCTCGTTGAGCATCTGGTAGAGGATCACTGCAATGACAGAAAATGGCAGACACAGCAGAGTACGCCAGAAGGTGAATTCAAAGTGCAGTTTTCCGTTTCTCAGGCTTAGCAGGAGGATCATAGCTGTTACGCAGAGACTCAGAAGGAAAGAATAGAAAAGAGTATCAAGTCCTCCGGAACGCATCGCAACGATGCGTATAGGCCGGCTGAAGTCATACTCAACGAGCCTGCCGGCTCTGTTTCCTTTTTCATTGTTTTCCGCCACAGCGCAACCCCTGCCACTTTATCTATTTAAATTGGTAATATCATATCATATCATGCCGATATTGTTAACGCAATATTAACATATTTATTTAAGAACAGGACTGCCGCGTATCGGTAAAGGGAAAAGACTCAAGAAGGGATCATCGTCCACTCAGTTGGAAGAGCGGGATACGTGGTGTATAATTGACCTGCTGAAACTGGCATAGGGAGGCTGCTGATGAAGATACAGACAGGGATCTCGATCATAATGAACAGATGGCTCGAGGTGAGCAGGGATGAACTGGTGTTATTCATTACAGATGAAACACATATCAGGGAAGCGGAGGCATTTGAGACCTGGGCGCGAGCGAGCGACTCCGTTCTCAAAACGGTAGTGCTTCCCGCAGATGAGATCCAGAACGGTAAAGTCATCCATGATCTGGAAGAACAGCTCTGCAGGGCGAATGTCATAATCGGGGCAACCGATTATTCTTTCATCACGACTCCGGAAGTGCAAAAGGCAACCCAGGCTGGCGCAAGGTTTCTGTCGCTGCCCCTTTCCTGCAATAACGGCACATCGCTTCTGGAGAACGACTTTATAGCGATGGACTGCAGATGGACCGCCAGAATGGCGAAAAAACTCCTCCCGAAGATCAATAAAAGCAATGTGCTGCATGTGGAGACAGAACTCGGAACGGATCTCACTTTTTCCGTCAAAGGACGCAAAGGCGGATACTACAACGGCAGCGCTACTAAGAGAGGAAGCGTTTCGAGCACCAGTTTTGAAGTCTATATCGCACCTGTGGAAGACGCTACCGAGGGAAAACTCGTGCTGGACGGCTCTCTGGGTTATGAAGGGATAGTTCAGGAACCGATCCATATAGAATTCGTTCATGGAAGACTTCATACTTCCGATACTCATGAAGACGCCAGAAGGCTTGCGACCTATATCGAGAGCTTCGGAGATGATACCATGTGGATGAACGGGGAGTTCGGGATAGGACTAAATGCTCTCTCAAAGTGCAGGGGAGTCTCATATATCGAAGATGAATCCGCTTACGGCACATTTCATATAGGAATGGGACGAAATATATCCCTGGGCGGCGTACAGCAGGCCAAAGGACATTTTGATATCGTAACTCATAATCCTACCATCTGGGCAGACGGGGACTGTATCATGAAAGACGGCGAAGTTGTCGAATAAGGAGGGACAAAGAGATGGCACTGAATCCGATGGTGCTGCTTAAAATAAGAAAGATGTGGGGACAGTTTACTTCGGCACATCCCAGGCTGTTGCCATATATCAATGAACTCAGGAGTTCCGGCTACGTTGGAGAGGGAAGCGTAATTGATGTAACAGTGACATCTCCGGACGGAAGAGATCTAAGATACAATATGAGAGTTACTGCGGAGGATCTTGAACTGATCGGCGCTGTAACGGACATCGGCAGAGATTCATCTCAGTGAACAGAATGAATTTGTACTGAAGATTGTCACAGATTTGTCATTGACTCAGCGTGCTTTAAAGCATAAAATTCATGACAACAGAATATCAAGGCTGGGAAGAGAAGAGTAAGCATCATTCAACGGCTTCAGAGAGCTCCGTAAGGTGAAAGGGAGTGCCGGTGGTCCTGCCGAACATGGTCTCGGAGCCGCACGGCCGAATCGTATTTAAGCCGTGACGGGAGTGCCCGATACAGCACAGGAGCGTGTTGGCGCTCTCTAAGGTCCCGTTCTGTGAAGACGGGATGAATCAAGGTGGTACCACGAAGTGTAATGCTGTCGTCCTTGTTGGGACGGCAGTTTTTTATTTGGAGGGGAAAATGGCTTCTGCAAATGATGTGATCATTCATATCGATAGCCTCGGCAAGGTCTATGATCAGGGGAGACCGACCGAAGTGAAAGCCCTGGAAGATGTAAGCATAGACATCTACAGAGGCGAGATCTTCGGGATCATCGGCTTGTCCGGGGCCGGAAAGAGCACTCTGGTAAGATGCATCAATCTTCTGGAGCGTCCAACTTCAGGAAAGGTTTATGTGGACGGCAATGAGCTCACCGCCATGGACGCTGCGGGACTGAGAACTGCAAGAAGAAAGATAGGTATGATCTTTCAGGATTTCAACCTGCTGGAGCAGAGCACGGCTCTTGAGAACGTGTGTTTTCCTCTTAGGATAGCTGGACTTGGAAGACAGGAGGCAGAGAAGAGATCAGAGGAACTGCTTGAAAGGGTAGGTCTCGCAGGAAGGACAGGTTCTTATCCGTCTCAGCTTTCCGGAGGACAGAAACAGAGAGTAGCCATTGCGAGGGCTCTTGCCAGCGAACCGGATGTGCTGCTGTGTGATGAGGCGGTTTCTGCCCTGGATCCGACTACTACGAATCAGATACTGGAACTCCTTCAGGAGATCAACAGAGATCTTGGCGTCACCATAGTGATGATCACCCACGAGATGAAGGTGATAGAGAAGATATGCTCTAGAGTTGCGATACTGGCAGATAATCATATCGTCGAATCCGGAAACGTGAGCGATGTGTTCAGAAATCCGAAAACGGAGGCGGCAAAAAAACTGATACTCCCGTCAGGAGGTGTTGAACCATTTGACGGCAGCGGAAGACTGCTGAGGCTCGTGTTTGACGGTACTACAACGGATAAGCCGATAGTAGCGAATATGGTGCTGAGCTGCGGAGAACCAGTGAGCATAGTGGCTGCCGACACCAAGCAGATCGACGGGAAGACATTCGGACAGCTGATCATACAGCTGCCTTCGGGCACAGGTTCCGCGGAGAGGATGATGGCTTATCTTGACAGCGAGAACATTTCTTACACGGAGGAGACAGATGTTTGAAAGTAAATTCCTGGGGCTCATTATCACAGGCTTCTTCGAGACTATCTATATGACGCTGGCGGCATCGCTGGTCTCATATCTGATAGGGCTTCCGCTTGGAGTGTTCCTTTCGGTGAGCAGACCTGAGGGAATATCACCGAGACCTGTCCCGAACAGGATATGCGGTGCTGTCGTGAATCTGCTCAGGTCGGTCCCGTTTGTGATCCTCATGGTCGCGGCCATACCGCTGACAAGACTTGTCACCGGCACCTCGGTAGGATCGTCGGCTACCATCGTCCCGCTGGTGATCGCATCTTTCCCAATAGTGGCAAGGAGCGTTGAGGCATCCGCATCGTCGGTCAGGCAAGGTGTCATAGAAGCCGCCCAGAGCATTGGGGCGACTAACATGCAGATTATTACGAAGGTCATCCTTCCGGAAGCAGTACCTTCCCTGATAACCGGAGCAGCGTCCTCGCTGATCACGGTCCTCGGATTCTCCGCGATGGCCGGAGTGTGCGGTGGCGGCGGCCTGGGGTCCATCGTGATCAACTATGGCTACTACCGCGGGGAGACCGGGATAATGTATATCCTGATCATAGTCCTGGTCCTTTTGGTCCAGGCGATACAGGAGGCGGGAGCGAGACTCTCGGTCAGATGTGACAGAACTTCAAAAAACAGCAATTAAAAGGCAAAGCCTTACAATGGAGGATATAAAAATGAAAAAGATTCTGGCAGCATTACTAATCGCAGTTTTTGCCCTTTCTCTGGCATCCTGCGGCAAAAAAGACTCTAAGACAATCACTGTAGGCGCGACCCCGGTACCTCACGCAGAGATCCTGGAAGTCTGCAAGGAGATACTGGCCAAGGAAGGGATCACCCTCGTGATAAAGGAGTTCGACGATTACGTGATCCCCAACACTTCAACAGAAGACGGAAGCCTTGATGCGAACTTCTTCCAGCACACACCATATCTTGACACTTTCAACTCGGAAAGGGGCACGCATCTCGTCTCTGTTTGCGCAGTGCACTATGAGCCTCTCGGACTCTATCCCGGTAAATCAAAATCGCTGAGCAGCATTCCTGACGGGGCTCAGATAGCGATCCCCAATGACACCAGCAATGAGGCCAGAGCACTCCTCCTTCTTGAGTACAACGGCATCATCAAACTGAAATCCGGCGCTGGAGTCAACGCAACGGTCCTTGATATCGCAGAGAATCCTCACAATGTGGAGATAGTAGAGATGGAGGCGGCCCAGATCACGGCACATCTTCCGGATGTGGATTACGCGGTGATCAACGGCAACTACGCGATCAATGCAGGCCTCAATGCCGCAAAGGATGCACTGGCCATCGAGACTTCTGATTCAGTGGCCGCTGTGACATACGCGAACGTACTTGTCGTGAAAAAGGGCAATGAGAACAATGAACTCGTACAGGCGCTTGCCAAGGCGCTCACGAGCGAAGAAGTGAAGAAATTCATAGAAGAGAAATATGAAGGCTCTGTCGTCAGCATGGTAGGCTGATAAGGAAACGTGACAACACAAATGCCCCGGCTCGTAGAACCGGGGCATTTTCTTATGATCGGATCATTTTATGAAGCCGTTATATACTATCTTGGTCTCCTGAACGGTGATGAATGCCTTGCTGTCTATCGAGTAGATGAGGCTTCTGAGTTCCTCGATACGCTTTGTATCCACTTCAGCGAATATCATGTACTTTTCCCCGCCGAACTGGGAAGGATTGACATTGACGACTGAAATTCCAAAACCTGCATCTCTGATCGCGTTCACGAGTTTATCGTCTTTGGTGCTGCTTACTATCTGTACATTGGCCGTGCCTTTGATAAGTTTCTTGGCAAGGATACCGCCGACATATGTTCCCACAGCATAACCGCCGGCGTAGAAGATGGCCAGCAGAAGACCTCCTTCACTGGAGTTGAATGCGGTCCGGACTGCAAGGAACCAGATCATGATCTGGACGAAACCGATGAGGGAAGCGGTTTTGCTTTTGCCTTTGACGGTGAATATGGTGCACAGTGTGCCAAGGGATACATCCAAGATCCTGGAGAAAAAGATCTTAAAACATAATATGATCACTTCTTTAGTTAACATATGAATACTAGACCTCCATTGCCTAACAATTCTATCATCACAATATGGATTTGTGTAGAAGAAATTGTCTTATTATCAGATAATGAAAATTAGCACTCTGAAGCATAGAGTGCTAATTATTTACAGTACGTTCATGGTTTTAGGGCTTTCTGTTCACAGAAATGGGGGATAATACAATTGCTGCCGGAGAGACCGGCTGCACTAAAGCAAATGAACCAAAACATGAAGTAACAGATAATAAACGGAGGATATAAAAATGTTTGGACTTACTGCAAGACGCTACAATAATCTGCTGGGTTACGATCCTTTCAGAGAGATGGAGGAGATGGAACGCAGGCTCTTCAATCCTGCTGAGAACGCATATGCACTCAGAACAGATATCCTTGAAGAAGAGGGCGGTTATAAACTTCAGGCCGATCTACCGGGGTTCGATAAGGAGGAGATCCATGTGGATGTCGAAGGGGACATGCTGACGATCTCTGCGGAACACAAGGAAGAAAGCGAAGATAAACGTGACGGGTATGTGAGACGTGAGCGCAGGTTCGGAAGCTTCAGAAGAAGTTTCGATGTAAGCGGGATCGATCAGGATGGTATAGCAGGAGATTATACCAATGGCGTGCTTACTCTTCATCTTCCGAAAAAAGAGGCAGAGGTACCTGCAGCAAAGAGGATAGAACTCAGCTGAACTGCTGATCGTAAAAAAACGGGACAGGCTATTT
>CACYBC010000041.1 GCA_902772615.1 uncultured Ruminococcus sp. | reverse complement strand
TTTTCTTTTCGTGATATAATCACAAACGAGTACGAGTTTGCTTTGAGAGAGACATCGTATAACAAGGTCGACAATATTGAAGGAAACATGGACGGGGATATCGTTTTGCTTGTTTCTGACACAATAGATGTTATAGATATATCTAAAACAGAAATAGACTTATTGGCAAAAAGATATGTCCAATTTGAACCTGCTCAGCTGTTTGAAATTTTGGTGTCGATTGAAGTGAAGATTCATATTGCCCCGTCATACGACGGTTCAATGATATCGTTGGATGACTTTATTAATGCATTTCGTGAAGATGATTCTGGAATTGTAACTGGTATTCTTTCGAATATAGGATCAAGGATATCTGCAATTATTGCAAGCATCACTGGCTTTGCTGGGGTTCAGCCTTTGATTACGGATCCGTTCCTAAATTCGAACGATATTGGAGTTGGTTAGAGTAGATTTATTTGATGAAGCGCCGCTTTTTATGCGGTGCTTTTCTTTGTCGCTCTAGCGATAAAGAAACTACAGGATCTCTTAGAGGTTTGTAAAGAAGTAGAATGGTGATGATTACTAAGTATTGTGTTTTATTAGAACGAAAGATAAGTATCTCAGTGGTAAATATTAGGAGTAGTATATGTGAAATCCAATGGCTGGAATAAGACAAGCCTTCGACTACAAATGAATAATTAATAATCCCGTTTTGTGATTCGTACCAAAAACCCATCTTTTTCTGGATCACCAGAGATCGATGGGCTTTTTCTTTTTTACAAGCAAAGTGAAAAACAGACTGCATTGTGCCTGTTTAGGGACAATGCTTTTGTTAGACTATATGTGTGAAATGCTGTCTGAACGGATGCTGCTGCATTGCGAGGGGCTCAGGGAACAGCAGGAAGCGATATTTCAGACCGATGATATTCCGTATTCCTGTTTTTTGTAGTAGCATTAAATGATGGACTGTTTTTTGCCGGGAGGAGGTGATCGTATGCCGGAACTGGATGATCTCATCGCGTCGCTGCGAGAGAGAGTAAAGAACATGTCAGCTTCTGAGAGCGGCAATGCCGCAAAGGTCTACGGTGATGAAAAGATCATCTTCACGGCAGATCATCTCAGGTCGTTTCGCCCTCCCCAGCTGCGGGAGATGAGAAGGATCGCCCAGAGCAGAGAGTCGATCAGATGGTCAGAGAGCAGGCTGTTCTACGAACAGGCCAGGTTCATGGCTGATTTTGAGGACGATAAGCCCTATTATGGGGGGTTCGAACTGTATTTCCCAACATATCAGAGGCTGAATGAGGACCAGCTCCGCGGTTACTTCACATGGAGGACCGGTGTCAGAAACGGTGCCTTTGACGACAGCAGCACAACTTACTGCTTCATATACATCTACGAGATCCTCCATAATGTGGGAGTGGATTCCCCGGAGCAGGGAGCGGAGATACTCAACAGGATCTGGACGATGACGAAGAAACCGTCTGTCAGGTCGTGGATCACAGAGTGGGCCTGCGACTACAGCGCATATTACGGAACAGATCCGGAGCTTTTCGAAGCGCTCAGACCTCAGCTGGCTCTGGAGCGGGACCTATCTAAAGTGTCCAGATGCGATGATGTTCCTGATGAGGAACTGTACGGAGTATTATGCAGGTTCGTGCCCGGTTATGCCGAAAGATCTGCACTCGTCAGGGAACACCCGCAGGACCATCTGGAACTGTCCTGCAGGATACTGAGGAAGACTGCCGAGAGATACAGGAAGAATTCCGGCAGGGAATACGCCGACAGTCTGTATATGATCAGGAACTCCGTTTCAAGGAACATGTTCCGCAATGCAGTCTTCTTTGACTACAAGGCTCCGAGGATGTACAGCCGGGACGTCACGGAATATACGCGGTATAGTTGCCGGGGGACAAACTGGAGCTGGTCGGGCCTCGGCAGGCAGAAGGACAGCAACGATCTCAGGATGATCTTCCATGAAGCGGACAATCTGCTCAGGGAGCATTACGGATACAACAATCTTCTCAAGGACTCCGACTGGTCGAAGGAAAAGAAGAAGCTTGCCCGCAAAGCGCTTGAGGAGATGCTGGAGGAGAGACGGCAGAACGAACGCCGCCGGGTCGTTTTCGACATGTCTCTTCTTGACGGTATCAGGAAGAGCTCCGAGATGATGAAGGAGAAACTGATCGTACCCGGCAGCGAGGAGGAGTTCAGGGAGAGCGATGCCGCGCCTAAGATCGAGGTACCGGACGCATGCACAGAGTCAGACGCTGCTGAGAACGAAGAGACCGGCAACAACGCTTCAGGGCTCACCACGGAGGAGAAGAATCTGCTAGCTTCGATACTGGCCGGTGACATGGCTGGCATCTCAAAGAACGGCATGAAGGTCTCGCTGCTCTGCGACTCTATAAATGAGAAACTGTATGAACTGATAGGAGATACCGCTATCGAATTCGAAGGTGACATGCCTGCGGTAGTGGAAGACTATATAGATGACGTGAAAGGAGCACTCGCTTGAAGATACCAAAAAGGATCGCTTCGGTGATCATCAATTCCCTTAAGGGCGGAGTAGTCCCGAGGATCGGACTGCCCTATATAACCGTCGGAAGAGAAAATGAGATAAACGCGCTTCTTCATGACGTCGACATAATCTCGGAGGGCGGATCCTCCTTCCGCTTCATCGTGGGCAGATACGGAAGCGGAAAGAGCTTCCTGCTGCAGACGATCCGCGGACATGTCATGGACCGCGGGTTCGTAGTGGTCGATGCTGATCTCTCTCCCGACAGAAGGCTCCAGGGGACCAGGGGGCAGGGGCTTGCCACATACCGTGAGCTGATCAGGAACATGTCCACAAAGACGAGACCTGAGGGCGGCGCGCTCACGCTTATACTGGACCGCTGGATCAATGCCGCTCTGCAGAGCGCGGAAGAGGAGTCGGGCATCGATTCCTCATCTCCGGATTTCCTGCTCATGGCGGAGAAGAAGATACGCCAGGCCGTTTCAGGCCTTAACGACATGGTCCACGGCTTTGAGTTCTCAAGGCTCCTGGTCATGTATTACCGCTCATATCTTCAGGACGATGACGAGACTAAGAACCGCATCGTCAAGTGGTTCCGAGGTGAGTATTCCACGAAGTCGGAAGCCAGGGCTGAGCTCGGCGTCAATATAATCATCAGCGATGATGACTGGTATGATTATCTTAAACTGTTCGCGAGCTTCCTCAGACAGGCAGGGTATTCCGGGCTTATCGTGCTGATCGATGAACTGGTCAACATATTCAAGATCACCAATACCGTATCCAGGCAGAACAACTACGAGAAGATACTGACCATGTACAATGACACGCTGCAGGGGAAAGCATCTTATCTCGGGATAGTGATGAGCGGAACGCCCCAGACGCTGGAGGATACCAGGAGGGGAGTGTACAGTTACGAGGCTCTCCGTTCCAGACTGGCGGAAGGAAAGTTCGCGAAAGAGGGCATGTCGGATCTTCTGGCACCGGTGATAAGACTGAGGCCTCTCTCAAATGAGGAGATGCTGGTGCTGGTGGAGAAGCTTGCCGATATACACGCGGTGCTGTTCGATTACGAGAGACGCATAGGACAGGAAGAACTGGTCGATTTCATAAAGATCGAATACGGCAGGGTCGGGGCGGATGTGAACATAACTCCCAGGGAGATCATCCGGGACTTCATCGAACTGCTGGACATCGTCTACCAGAATCCCGGGTCTACAGTCGCTTCCATACTATCATCCGATTCCTTCTCATTCGCCAGAAGCGAGATGGACGAGCAGGTGGAAAGCGAGGAATTTGCAGAGTTTGACATCTGAGGTGCGATATGGATATTTTCAACAGGTATGCCCCTTTTGTGCAGGAGTTCATATACCGAAACGGCTGGGAGTCCCTCAGGGGAGTGCAGGTCGCGGCGGCTGACGTCATCTTCAACACGGATGACAACCTGCTTCTGTCGGCGTCCACCGCTTCCGGCAAGACGGAGGCCGCTTTTTTTCCGATCCTCACACTGTTCTCAGAGGATATGCCCAGCACTATAGGCGCGCTTTATATCGGACCTCTTAAGGCACTGATAAACGACCAGTTCACCAGACTGAACGATCTCTGCGATGAGGCGGAGATCCCTGTGTGGCACTGGCATGGTGACGTGGCTCAGTCGCACAAGAACAAGCTCATGAAGAAGCCTTCCGGGATCCTGCAGATAACGCCTGAGTCTCTTGAAGCCCTTCTGATGCACAGGCATTCCGCCCTTACGTCCCTCTTTGGGGATCTGAGGTTCATAGTGATAGACGAGATCCACTCGCTGCTGAGAGGTGACAGAGGCGCACAGACGCTGTGTCTCATCGAACGTCTGTCAAGGCTTGCGGGAGTCAATCCCAGGAGGATAGGACTGTCTGCTACCATAGGGGATCCTGAGAGAACGGGGGAGATGCTCTCGGCCGGCACCGGGAGAAAGACGGCCATACCGTCCGTGCAGGAAGCCGGCGCCAGATGGCGCATCTCCATGGAGCATTTCTACATCATGGGGAAGCAGGCATCCGACGGACTGCAGGAAATAGAAGCGCCGATGACAGTATCGGAGCCCGTAGACGAGGCGCCGCAGAATGCCGATCCCGGCATCGGATATATCTTCGAGCACACCAGAGGAAGGAAATGTCTGGTCTTCGTGAATTCCAGAGAGGAGTGCGAAGCCGTGACCACCTCGCTGCGCAGCTACTGCGCCGCAAAGCACGAGCCGGACAGGTTCCTCATACATCACGGCAATCTCTCCGCCTCATTCCGTGAGACTGCGGAGGAGATCATGAAGGACGAGGATCAGTTCCAGACCACCGTGACAACTGCAACACTGGAACTGGGCATAGACATCGGCAAACTGGAGAGAGCGTTCCAGATAGATGCGCCTTATACCGTTTCCTCGTTCCTGCAGAGGATGGGCAGGACCGGAAGGCGCGGACAGCCGAACGAGATGTGGTTCGTGATGAGAGAGGAACAGCCTCAGCCGAGGTCCCTTCTGCCCAGCACGGTCCCGTGGAAACTGCTGCAGGGCATAGCTCTGGTGCAGCTGTACAGGGAATCAAAATGGGTGGAGCCTCAGAACACAGACAGGCTTCCGTTCAGCCTGCTTTATCACCAGACGCTCTGCACGCTGGCGGGGGAGGGGGAACTGAGTCCTGCAGCTCTGGCATCCAGGGTACTCAGCCTCACGCCGTTCAGAAAGATCAGTCAGGATGACTACAGGATCCTTTTGAGACATCTGGTGGAGACGGACCAGATAGCGCGCACCGAGAGGGGAGGACTGATCGTCGGCCTTGCCGGGGAGAGAATGACCAATTCCTTCAAGTTCTATGCCGTGTTTCAGGAGAACGAAGAATACACCGTAAGATGCGAGTCCAGCGAACTCGGCACCATCGTCCAGCCGCCTCCGGTCGGAGAGAAGGTCGCGCTGGCAGGCGAGGTCTGGAACGTGCTGGAGATAGACCATAAAAGGAAACTCGTTTATGTTGAACACGTGGAGGGTAAGGTGCCGGCATATTTCGGAGAGTGCCCCGGGGACATAAACACGAAAGTGCTGGAACGGATGCGAAATGTGCTCAAGGAGAACGATATCTACCCGTACCTTATGAAAAATGCGGTTGCCAGACTGGAAGGCGCCAGAAGGACCGCAGCCATATCGGGAGTCGCCGACAAGCCTCTGGTGTGTCTGGGAGGCAACATGTGGTGTCTGTTCCCGTGGCTCGGCACATATTCATTCCTCGCGCTGGAGCGCTTCCTGAAGATACGCTGTGCCGAAAAGCTCGGCATCAGGGGAGTCGAGAGCTGGAGACCTTATTTCATACAGTTCAAGATGTGCGCGGACGAAGATGAGTTTTTCCGTGTGCTGAAGGAAGAAGCCGCAAAGGAACTGGATGCGATGGAACTCGTATACCCGAAGGAAGTCCCTCTGTTCGAGAAGTATGATGATTTCGTACCGGAGGAACTGGTAAGGAAGGGATTCGCATACGGCGTGCTGAACACCAAGGAGATGCTTGGCAGGATCGCTCAGTGGTGAACTGTTATGTGAATGTGTGAGAAATGTTTTCACACTTTATTCAAGAAAAACCATCTTTCCAAAGATATACTGAAATCAGTACCACACCGACTGAAAGGAGATAAAGACATGGCAAGAAGATCAGTCAGAACAAGGGAAGAAAACAGCAAGATAGCCGCGAAAGTCGCGATCTCTGTGGCAGCCAGTTTTGCAGTCGCAGCGGTGACCGTGGCGTGTTTTGCCGCGATATACGCTAAGTCCCTTAAGGGTGTCCAGTATATCGAGGACGGAGACGAGTATCTGGACGAATAAGGTACTAATCTAAGGAGAGAAGAGTAGTTACAAAATGCTTAACAGGGTCGATTATAAACCGGTTCCGTTTCATTCCATCAGGGAGATGCTGGATCTGGCGGTCGCGGACTGCCCGGACAGAGACGCGTACCAGTTTACCCGCGGTGACAGCGATGAGATCATCCATGTGACATATCGCGAGTTCTATGACATCACGGAAGACCTCGGCGCAGCGCTTACCGAACTCGGGTTCGGCGACGCGCATATCGCATGTCTCAGCGAGAACAGCTTTGAATGGATCTGCGCTTATATCACTGTGCTCAAGAGCGCAGGAGTTTTCATCCCGGTGGACGGAGAACTGCCCACAAACGACAAGATCCATGTCCTGACCGAGAGCGATGCGACAGTCATGTTCGTCAGCAGCAAGCACGAAAAATGGGTGAGGGAAAACAGGGACAGCCTGCCGGCAGTCAGATGTTTCATCCTGTTCGGGGCTGATGAGGACGACGGGGAGTTCCTCTCGTACCGCAGACTTCTGGATCTCGGGTCCGGGCTGGACCGGGCGGCCTATGATGCGCTGCACTCGGATGAATATAACGTCAAGTATCTCGTCTACACATCAGGTACCACCGGCATCGCCAAGGGGGTCATGCTCACGGAGCACAATCTTGTGTCATGCGTATATTACGGACTGCACGTTTCACAGATATATGACAAGGGACTGTCAGTCCTGCCGTATCACCACACCTACGAATCCGTGACCGACATCCTTGTCAGTCTGCACTATCACTCGACGCTCTGTCTCAACTCGTCGCTGAGAAGGATCGTCAAGGATCTGCAGAGATACAAGCCGAGCTATGTCTACATAGTGCCCGCTCTGGCGGAATACATGTATTCCAGCATCATGAAGAACATCAGGCAGCAGGGGAAGGAGAGATCCTTCAGCAAGGCTGTCAAACTGTCCAGAAAGCTGAGGAAGGTCGGGATCGACCTCAGACCTATGATCTTCAGATCCCTCAGGAACGTTTTCGGCGGAAGACTCATAAAGATCGTCTGCGGAGGCGCTCCTATCAGACCTGAGATAGGTGAGTTCTTCAACGACATAGGGATATATCTGGTAGGAGGATACGGAATAACCGAGTGCTCGCCTCTGGTGTCAGTCAACCATGAGAGGACGATCACCTATGACACGGTGGGAAAGAGACTTCCGTGCCTTGAATGGAGGATAGATTCTCCGAACGAGGAAGGTATAGGGGAGATCTGCGTCAAAGGCGACACCGTCATGAAGGGATATTACAAGCAGCCGGAGAAAACTGCGGAAGTCATCAGGGACGGATGGTTCTACACCGGAGACTACGGATACATCGATGCCGATGACCAGCTGGTAATAACCGGCAGGAAAAAGAACATCATAGTTCTCAACAACGGTAAAAACGTCTATCCGGAGGAGATCGAGGGATATATCCAGGGAATCCCGTACATAGAGGAAGTCGTGGTGCAGGGCCTTAAGAACGACAAAGGCGATGAGCACTCCCTGTTTGCGGAAGTATTCCTGGGCGAGGAAGCCGAAGGAAAGAGCGAGCAGGAGATACTCAAGGATATCAGTGAGGTCCTGGATATCCTTCCGGCATACAAGAGAGTCACAAAAGTCGTGATAAGGAAGGAACCTTTCCCGAAGACATCGACGAACAAGATAAAGAGAAGCTACTGAAAGAAAGAGGCTCCGGAAGGAGCCTCTTTCTGTATCATGGATCCTGTTGTCAGATGGAACCTGTGCGCTTAAGGAAGCTTTTCGGATCGACGAACATCAGGTTCAGGTCCACCTCGCCCTCGATGCCGTGGACCTTTCCGGTGCATGAATACTGGAACACGTCAAAGTAGTAGCGGAAAGTGGGATAATCGTTGAACTGGGCAAGCCAGATATATTTATTGCTGATCTCGCTGAAGTTGTATCTGCTGTAGGCGGTATAGAGGTTAGTGTATACCATGGCGGAATATCCGCTCTCCTCGATCCTCCTGCAGAAGGCGTTGCAGGCGCTGGTCAGTGCTTCGGGAGTGATGTCGCCGGTCCTTGCATCGGGAGATACATATTCCCAGTCGAATACTATCGGAAGATCGAGCACGCGCCCGTTCAGCTGTCTGAGTATGTATTCCGCCTCCTCGACAGCTTCCTCGTCGTTCAGCGCCTGCGAGAAAAAGTAGACACCGACCGGTATGCCGCAGTGACGGGCTTCGGTATAGTTGTACTCGAATTTGGAGTCCTTGTAGATCGTGCCTCCGGAATAGCCTCTGTTGCCGAGCCTTATGAAGGCAAACTGCACTCCGTCTTCCGCAACGCGGCTCCAGCGTATCCAGTCCTGGTATCCGGAGACATCTATGCCGAACCAGGTGTCGACGCCTTCCTCTTCATAGTAGAGCCGGCCGTCCCTCATATGAAAGTATTCCCGCTTATATATGTTGTCTCTGATACCGGGGTCCCTGATGATGAGCTGTCCGTCGTAATAGAAATATTTCTCTCCGGAAAAGAGCCTGTTGCTCCTGTCGTACCGGGAGATGCTCATGGCTGAGATATAGGCAAATGAAAACAGGACAAGCACCAGAAAAAGGCTTGCCGCGATAATGAACAGATGTCTTTTTTTCTTCTCACTGAGCATGTTACCAATATATTAGAATCCGGCACAAAGGTCAAACACAGAAAAAGAAAACGTCCGCAGATCTTCTGGATCTGCGGACGAATACCTCTCTTGGATCAGTCGCTGATGTAAGGCAGCAGGGCTACCTGACGTGCGCGCTTGATGGCGACT
This sequence comes from uncultured Ruminococcus sp., assembly GCA_902772615.1. Lineage (GTDB taxonomy): Bacteria > Bacillota > Clostridia > Oscillospirales > Ruminococcaceae > RUG11783. Next base: position 2,532 of record CACYBC010000041.1, on the reverse strand, counting down.
GTGAGCTCGCGCTGATGTCTTGCGCATGTTCCGGTCATCCTGCGGGGAAGGATCTTTCCTCTCTCGGAGATGAACTTGCGAAGCTGAGCGGGGTTCTTATAATCGATGACTGCATCGCGCTCTGTGCAGAAGGTGCAGACCTTCCTGCGGCGCTGCTGACGGTTATAAGACTGGCGCTGCGGACGCTCACTGTTTTCCTGCCTTGCGGCGGGACGCTCTGTAGAAGCATTCTCTGTTGCCTGGACGGCAACTTCCACGTTATTTTCCATCGTTTACTCCTTGTGAATACTTTTCAGAAGGGAAGATCCTCGTCGTTAGCGACTACTGTGAAGTCGTCAACGCTGCCTGCGGAATAAGAAGTGTTCTTCTCCTGCTCCTCCACGGAGTCGTAGGCGGGATTGCCCGCGGGCGCTCCGGAAGAACTGTTCCTGCTCTCGGTGAAGTAGACGTTGTCAGCCACTACCTCGACGGCCTTGCGGTTCTTGCCTTCTCTGTCCTGATAATTTCTGGTCTGGATCGATCCCGTTACGGCGATCATCTGACCTTTCTTGAAATACCTGCAGACGAACTCTGCGGTATTGCGCCATGCAACAACATCAATAAAGTCGGCCTGGCGCTCAGCACCCTGCTTTACATAGGAACGGTTTACCGCGACCGTGAATGTGGTGACGGCAACATCGTTCGGTGTATGGCGCAGTTCAGGATCTGCCGTGAGTCTTCCCATTAAAGATACCTGGTTGAGCATGTAGACCTCCTAAATCAATATGATCGGATGACAGATCACTGATCCTTGCGTACTACGATAGTGCGCAGTAGACCATCGGTGATCGCATAGATACGGTTGAGTTCTGATATGAAATCTGTGTCTGCGGTGAAATTGATGAGGAAATAATTCCCTTCCTTTTCATCGTTGATCTCATATGCAAGACGGCGCTTTCCCCATTCGTCCACGGACTCTACGGAGCCGCTGGCGGAGATGAGGTCAGTGAACCTTGTGACAAGAGCCTTTGTGGCTTCCTCGTCAAGTGCAGTACTCACAACCAAGATGGTTTCATAACTGGCTTGCATTTCGTTTTCCTCCTTTTGGACTTTACGGTCCGCAGACACGCTGCGGACAAGGATATTGTCGTAAGACGACAATAGATTATAACAACAATATTCCGATATGTCAAAGACAAATCTCAGGGCGATAACAGAAAATGGCTGATGGACCTCCGGAAGCCGCTCATGATATGAACAGGCTGAATATAAGCATCGCCACATAGATGCCTATGAAAGCGATGACTGCCTTGGACGGGGGCGAATGCTTTTTAAGAAGGATCTGGAACTCGTTCTCATCCCTGCTCATGCTCCTGAGCTTGCTGATCTTCCTTACAGCGTTTTTTCTGAGTATGTACATGCCGTAGAATGCGAAGAACAGGTTGAAGATGACGCTGATGACGGAGCACGCCGAGGAAAGGCTGTCCCATGTGGACAGCGGCACGTTGAATACTGTGGAACTGGTCATCCGGTAGAACACTATCATGCCGTCCGGAATGGAGAGCAGCAGTGAGATGATCAGGGCCATTATCCCTTCCGGCCAGACCTTATTGTACAGGAAGAACAGGGTGGGCGAGAACAGAGCGGGGAGGGAGAAGGATATCTTCCTTCCGGTGACGACCTGTTTGCAGATCGCGATGATGTAGCCGGGATTCTTGAGGTAGGACATCAGGTCAGCCAGGGTCACCCCGTCTATCTTGTCTGTTGATTTCAGGGAATAGACTGCTGTCGTTCCCTGTAGACCGTCTTCTTCCAGCCTTTCACGGAACTCCTTCATCCTGTCTTCCCTGAAGTCGGGAAGGGTCTGCGGCACCGGCTCGCCGCAGTTCGGGCAGAAGGGATCCTCCCTGGAGATGACGGCACCGCATCTCGGGCATATGTATTCGTTGTTCGTCTTTGCGGGCTCGCTGACAGTCTCAGCGGGCTTTGCCCACTCGAAGGAGCCGGAGTGGAGGGCCTGATTCGCGCACTCGCCGTGTTCGCGGTAGCAGTCTCTGTGGTGCGGGGTGCCGCATTCGGGGCAGACCGCTATGTCGTCGTCCGCCGTGAAGGGCTTTCCGCAGTAGGGACAGAGCACGCCTGTGTAATCTGACATCTGATTTCCTTTGGCATAGATAATTGATTTGTGCTAAATATATATAAATTATACGGCTACTACAAGATGGAATGGGTGAAGAAAAAGTGAAGTTTTGAGGGAATTGCCGTCCAAGGCTTTCATTGAAGACCATTGAGTCGAATATGCGCTCACATCCGGAGAAGTTCAGGAAGAAGAACGGAAGGAAGATAGTTCCGCAATTCCGTTCTACTCAGCTGGAACTTGTGAGAGGGAGAGATTACTCGCTTCTGTGGAATAAGGAACATACCGATAGAGTGTTCAGTCTGCATACCCTCAATGGACGCATCAAAGTACCGTTCCGCTCTGATGCCATGGACTGGGCATTCGCTGACGGTGCAAAGATGGGTACAGCGAAACTTGTGTTCCGTAAAGGGAAG
>CACYBC010000040.1 GCA_902772615.1 uncultured Ruminococcus sp. | reverse complement strand
CTGAAGACCGTTTTTCAGATACTCTCTGTCAAATGTGCTGTCATCGACGATGCCAAATCTCAGATCCATGTCACTTTTCCTTTCATACATCTTCCCTTATACATTATACATGTATTTTTTTAAAATAGAATTTGTGTATTATCCCCCATAGTAGTAAATCACTCGACAGCACCGTAAAAAAGATCAACGGATAGCGAAGCACTGTGTAAGGCTGGACCAGTCAAAGAGTAAAAAAAGGCGTTCATATAAAATGCACAAAACAGGCGTGTTAATACCCAAAGTAAAGGCTTAATTAAATACATAATTGTTCACATTCGCGTAGGAATAATGACGTTCGTGAGCGATGTATTGATTTAGTTGATGCGCTAAAATACTATGAATCCAGAAGCATGTGGTACATTTTCAAACTATAATCACAAAACCAGGGCGATTCATCACGTTAGCACGAGAAAACAGGAGAAATACATACCGTACAATCTTACTCCGAGGAGTATGGCGGATTTTCAGGAACTGCGAAAGCGTGTCGTGTGGATCGCGGCGAACGTTTTTACCCGGAGGTAAAAAGTGGAAAGGAAAACAAGGGTACTAGACAGGGTCTTGGCCGCATTGATGATCGTGGTCATGCTCGGCTCCCATGGGAATTTTCCCGTATTGGCGGCGGAGATACAGGATCTGAATGCGCCACAGGCCGAAGAGACTACTGTTATTGAACAGGAGCCTTTCGACCAGGCTATTGTCCCGGTCGAAGAAATTGCAGCTCCGGAAGAGATACCTGCTGAGCCTGTGGAAGAATCACAGCCGGCAGAGAATCCGGAAGGAGAAGCGATCACGGAGGAAGGAGATGTTGAGGAGATTTCTTCTGAAACAAACTCGGAAGAAACCGCTGTGACCGAACTTCCTGCGGAAGAACCCTCGGCAGAGGTTATCCCCTCAGAAATAGAGGATATGCCAACTGAGGAGGAAGATACCGACGCCGCAGAAGAGAAAGAACTTCCTGTGCCGGAAACAGAGACAGCTTCTCTGGAAGAAACGGAGGAAGAAAGCTATCCTTCACAGTGGATATCTGCTCAAGTCGGAGGCACGGTCGTCAATGTCTATGCCCCGGAAGGAGCACTTCCTGCAGGTTCCGGAGTCGTGGCGAAGAAAGTAGATGCTTCTCTCGTAGCGCAGGCCGTGGAGAATGCGGCGGAATCATCAGGCAAAGGAATCGGGAACATGGTCGCTATCGATGTGACCATTGTTGACAGGGATGGCAAAGAGATCCAGCCTCAGATTCCCGTAACGGTATGGTTCACCAATGCCGGTGTTGAAGGAAGTGACATCTCCGTGTATCACATTGATGATGCAACGGGAAGCGCCACGGAAGTGGAGACACAGATCGCTAATGCCACGACACAGAAGTTTGAGGCGGATGGATTCTCCATCTACGTCGTTGTGGAAGGGGTTGACCCCGACGCCCGTCTCTTCGTCAATTTCTATGGAGCTGACGGCACGACCCTCATTGCTTCCATGAGCCTTACGAAGAACCAGCTGGACGCGGGTCAGATGAACACCAACATCTACGATCCTGGTGTCGGCACCATGGAGGCAGGCGATGTCTTCAAAGGATGGACGGAGAAAAAAGATTTCACCGTAGATGATGCGGAGACAGGACTTGATATCAATGAAGTGCGCGACAAAGTCACAGCGCTCCTGAATGCGGGAACCGTTTCTGATGGAGATAAGATCGATCTTTACGCGATGATCTTCAAATCCTATCACATCTCCTATCGGGATGAGCTTGGCGTAACCATTTATACGGACGAAGTCCTTTATAAAGACGGAGATGAGAGCATCCCCTACACAGTAGAGTTTACTTATACCCCTTACTACGTCACCGGCAGTGACGAGGAGGATGAGACCAAGGCTGCCAACTTCAGCGGATGGGCTGTGGTAGACACGGAAGAAGAGGAAATTGGCGATATTTATCAGAACGGCGATAAGATCGATATGGCGACGTCCGGTCTTCCCATCTCCAACTACACCCTTACATTGTTTGCACAGGTATCCTACGGACATTGGCTCGTGTTCAATGAGAACGGCTCCGGTGTATCCTATACACCTCCTCTCTTCGTAGGAACGGACAGTACCCCGGCTGAGGCTAAAATGCCGGCTGCTCCGACCCGTCCGGGATATACATTTGACGGTTGGTACACTTCTGCCGAATGCACGACAGCATTTGATCCTGCTGTAGCGATCACTGCTACGACAAACGTCTGGGCAAAGTGGATTGAGAATACTGAGGCCAGCTTTACAGTCCTGATCTGGGAAGAAGATCGTACCAGCGGATACGATTTCGTCAAATCGATTGAAATCGAAGGGGCAACCACCGGACAAAGCATGACCAGTTATGTCAATGCTGTGCAAGGCAACTCCACGATCACGGTCAATGACCAGCCTGTCGTTATCGGACTGGCGAGCAATCCCAACACAGCGAACGCCGGCTTCATGTTTGATAAATACGAAGCAAATACGGAAGACGGAAAAGTTTCCTCGCAAGGAACATCGGTTCTGAATATCTATTTTGTCAGAAGAGAGTACACGCTTAAGTTCTATTATGCGAGAAGAAATGGCAACAACTATCAGGTCTCGATGAACTATGAGGCTTCTACACATAACAGATGGAGTGGCAACTCAACGACGCAACCGACTTGCAGTTATCCTACAACAGGAACTGAGACACGCAGCGATGGATACACATACTACTATGCTGCGCTGACTGCAAAGTACGGATCGTACATCGGAGATGTATGGCCGACATATGAGCAGTTTGGAACACTCACAGTAGGAAGAGAAACCTACCGAATCGGCAGCTGGGCGATTATGAACACTTCTCAGGCGTATATCGATTCCGGACAGGGAACCGTCAAAGGAAAGATCACCATCATGGATGAGCAGATCCTCGGAGACCTTTCCAGCGCGGACGGCAACTATGTATATGGTAACTTCGATACTGCCTCATCTCAGTATGACTGGATATATCATATCTATTTTAAGCAGGAAGATGGATCCTATGAGCTGTATGAGAACGTCAGCGCCAGGTCTCACGACTCCGGGTCAAACTGGCAGAACCAGCAGCACGGACCTGCCTATCCGGGTATGGAACTGGATCATAAGGAAAGGGTAGGAAACAATCGTGAGATCAATTACTATTATGACCCTCAGATCTACAATATCCTTTTCATGGATGGACTTTACGAAGATGGGACACATAAAGTCCTGAAAAACAACAGCACGAACACCCTTGATTCCAGACAGGACGAGAATGGCATCGCATATGGATCGGATGTAAGTACATTCAACACCTATGATCCTTCTGCAAAGATTCCGGATGGTGTGGACTATGTGTTCCTCGGCTGGTATTCCGATGACCAGTGCACTAAACCGTATACATTTGATAAAATGCCGGAAGGCGGTATCACGGTGTATGCAAGGTGGATGCTGAAGGAGTACAAGGTAACTCTTCATCCTCAGGAGAATGGAGACGAGTCCTTCAAGTATATCAATGGAAATCCTGCCGGACACTATGGAACGAATGGAGACGTGATCTGGGTCGACAACGGCGAG
>CACYBC010000039.1 GCA_902772615.1 uncultured Ruminococcus sp. | reverse complement strand
GTGCCGGTGGCGGGGGTCGAACCCGCACGGTATCGCTACCACGGGATTTTGAGTCCCGCACGTCTGCCAATTCCATCACACCGGCAAGTAACTGTCGGTATTATACTCCACAGGAAATGCGCACGCAAGAAAAACGGCATCAAAGCCGCCAGTCAAACCTGCCCGGTCATGTTCCTGCCGCCGCACACTGTTCCGGACCCGGAGTTTTTTGAAGCAAAATCGAAGTGTATGCTACAATGTAATCAAACTGGAGTCCGACGGTGCGGAAACACACTTTTGACGAATGCGGTTTGTTCCTGTCTGTGAAAGCGGACATGAGCAAACGGCCTGATCCAAATCTCTGTTTCCAGACCTGCTGTTCGGCAGGTCTTTTGTTTGTATAAATCGCCGTCGGGTTCCCGATCACTACAGGAGGAACATGTATTGGATAATAAAGATCTGAGCTTCATTCAGGATCAGATAGGTTATTCCTTCAGGAACACAGATCTTCTTCAGCAGGCTTTTGTCAGAAAATCATACTCTGCTGAAAAAGGCGGCCAGAACAACGAGGTGCTGGAATTCATAGGTGATAAGGTCCTGGACCTTATGGTAGTAAGGCTTCTGACAGAAAAGTACGGAAAGATCACCGACAGTGAGAAATACAGCGAATACTCAAGCAGATATGACGAGGGGGAGCTTACGGAGATCAAGAGCTCTCTCGTAGAAAAAAAGACGCTCGCTCAAAGGATGCGGGAACTCGGATTCGCAAAGTATCTGATCATGGGACGCGGTGATGAGATGCAGAAAGTCGACAGAGAACAGTCGGTACAGGAGGATCTTTTTGAAGCGATCCTTGGAGCAGTTGCCATAGATTCCGGCTGGGACATGAAGGCCATGCAGGACACAGTCGAGATAATGCTGAATCCCGACGAGTTCCTTGAGGAGTCAGATGACGATTACGTCGGTCTGCTTCAGGCCTGGGTGCTGAAAGATACAGGAACGAGGCCTCTGTACCACTACAGAAAAGGCAGTTTTCAGGCAGCAATGAAATTCCCGTTCGACGGCATATCACAGGAATCGGGAAAAGAGGACGGTCCGGAACTTGATGAGATACTATCCAGCACTTGTCAGTGCTATCTCAAGCTTAATGATGATCTTCCCCTTTTCCGCGGATTCGGTGCCAGCAACAGCCAGGCAAGGAAAAACGTATGCAGGCTTGCATATACTCATCTTAAGGAAAACGGTCTGCTCTCATTTATAAGAAGAGAGATCCCGAATCCAAACAGGGCAGAAGCGATCAATCAGCTGGAGACCCTCGCCAGAAGAGGATACTTCCCTCTTCCGAAATATGGTTTTACGGAAAGATATGACAAGAACGGCAGTTCCATCTGGACCGCCCGCTGCGTCATCACCGGTGAGAAAAAGAGATTTACCGGCACATCTTCATCCAAGCGCGAAGCAAAAAAACATGCTGCTTACAGGATGCTCAGATATGTACTTGAGAACTACTGATCCGACAGGAGAATGAAATGGCTTTTCAGGATTTGACATTAAGCTCTGCGTCAGTCAGGATATTCATCCCTGACAGTGATTACGATACGCTGATATATATCCCTGTATCAGATCCGAACAGTCTGAACGCGATCATCGACAGGTTCGCATCCCCTTCTTTTGCAGCTGCAGCAGTCGTCTGCGACGACTGGGATTCCCAGATGACACCGTGGCCGGCTCCTGCAGCCTTTAAAGGAAGACCTGATTTCGGCGGAAAAGCAGATGCTTTTCTGGACGCTTTCTACAGAGAGATAGTACCTGCTGTGGAGGATATAACGGGCGAGCCTGATTTCCGCGGAATGGCGGGATATTCCCTTGCAGGTCTTTTCTCTCTCTACTCATTCTACAGCCGTGCTGACCTGAGACTGTGCGGATGCGTGTCAGGCAGCGTATGGTATGACGGTTTTGAGGACTGGGCTCTGGAACGCATCCCTTTGGCGGAATCCGGGAGCGTTTTCTTCTCCCTTGGCAACAGAGAAGAGAAGACACGGAATGTAAAGATGCAGCATACCGGCGAGATGATGAGGAAGATCACTGAACATCTGAACAGTGAATCCGACCGTTTCGAGGCATCTTTCCGCTATACTTCGGGAACACATTTCGACGGGTACGAAGACAGGATGCATGAGTGCATCAGCTGGCTGATCGGAGAATCATCATGAAAAAAGTTCTCAGGATAGCCGGCGTGATCGCGTGCATCACAGCAGTGGCGTCAATAGTCTTTGGGATAGGACTGTACTGCGTGAACATCTTCTCATTCTCGGGACGCTCAGCTAAACTCATGAGGCTGGAACCGGCATACTATTACTATGAGCCGCTGGTGGACGATTATGTATCTTCCCTTAAAGCCGGCAAGCCTGTTGTCGCACTTTCCTGCGTAGAGCCGAATCTTCTTGCCTACTATTCCGGCATCTACAAGACAAACTCAGACATCGTCAAAACTCTGGACGATCTGTATGCGGAAAACGGATATGAAGAAATCTCTGAATGGAATATACATCACACCATCGAATGGAATATAGATATCTACAGCGATACTCTGGACAAACTCGGCATCACTGCTGACAGAGGGCTTGACCTGTATGTGCATCTGAAGAACGGCAGTGATCCGCAGGATGATGTCATGACATATATATTTGAGGTCATTCACGGCAACGGTTTCTGGTATATACTCAGCGTCACCAAGGATGGATGATACACAAGCGCTAATTAATATGTTTTATATCTAGGATCGGCTGTCCGGATACCCGGACAGCCGATCCTGTCATTCAGTCTTCAGTTGATCTTCATTCGGAAAACAGAGGAGTCGAATAGTATCTGTCACCGCTGTCAGGCAGCAGCGCGACGATAGTCTTCCCATTGTTCTCAGGTCTGCCTGCATATACTATTGCCGCATGAAGAGCAGCGCCTGAAGAGATACCTACAGAGATCCCTTCTTTTCTTGCGAGCAGCTTTGCAGCCGCAAAAGCGTCATCGCTCTTTGCACGGAAGATCTCGTCATACACCTTGGTATTGAGAACCTCCGGGACAAATCCCGCTCCGATGCCCTGGATCTTGTGGCTTCCCGATCTGCCTTCCGACAGCACGGGAGAATCATCAGGCTCAAGCGCTACTACTTTGACGTCCGGGTTCTGTTCCTTGAGATACTCACCGATTCCTGTGATGGTACCCCCGGTCCCGACTCCCGCGATGAATATGTCAACCTTTCCGTCAGTATCGTTCCAGATCTCCGGTCCGGTCGTAGCTTTATGAACGGCCGGATTGGCCGGGTTCACGAACTGACCCGGGATAAAGCTGTCGGGTATCTCCTTCGCCAGTTCATCCGCCTTTGCGATCGCACCGCTCATTCCCTTTGATCCCTCAGTGAGGACTATCTCAGCGCCGTATGACTTGAGTATGTTCCTTCTCTCAACGCTCATTGTCTCCGGCATGGTCAGTATCATGCGGTATCCTTTATATGCTGCGATCGAAGCCAGTCCTATGCCAGTGTTGCCGCTTGTCGGTTCTATGATCACAGAACCGGGCTTGAGCAGACCTTTGGACTCGGCATCTTCTATCATAGCCTTTGCGATCCTGTCCTTGACGCTTCCCGCCGGATTCAGATACTCCAGCTTTACGAGCACGGTAGCTTCCAGCCCGAGTTCCTTCTCGATGTTTACCACTTCCACAAGCGGTGTATTTCCTATCAGTTCAATAGCACCTTTATATATCTTAGACATTTTTACCATCTCCGGAGTCATTCCCGGCTCTCGATTCCTTTCCTTTTGTAATAATCGTCCAGCGCGGACTGTATGGCTTCTTCGGCAAGCACCGAACAATGCAGCTTATATGCCGGCAGTCCGTCGAGGGCTTCTGTTACAGCCTTATTTGTGAGTTTCATGGCTTCCGATACCGGTTTGCCTTTTATCAGTTCCGTAGCCATGGAGCTGGAGGCTATAGCACTTCCGCATCCGAAAGTCTCGAACTTCACATCTTTAATGATATCATCTTCTATCTTCAGGTACATCTTCATAATGTCCCCGCATTTCGCATTTCCTACTTCACCGATGCCGTTTGCATCTTCGATCACTCCTACATTGCGCGGATTTCTGAAATGATCCATGACTTTTTCGCTGTACAGTGCCATTATTATTTCTCCTTCTTAGAGTATAAACTGTGATTTTCCGCTCATCAGATCTCTCCAAACAGGCGAGAAGCTTCTGAGATATTCAACGACTTCTGATACAGAGTCCACCATGAGATCGGCATCTTCCTCTGTGATATCTTCCCCGATGCTCAGTCTCAGTGAACCGTGCGCCACATCATGGACTCTTCCTATCGCCAGGAGCACGTGACTGGGGTCCAGTGACCCCGATGTACATGCGCTTCCGGAAGAAGCCTGAATGCCTTTGTCATCCAGCAGCAGAAGAAGGCTCTCTCCCTCGATGCCTTCAAAACAGAAGTTGATGTTGCCGGGAAGTCTTCTTACGGCGTCTCCGTTCAGGGCTGAATGCGGGATCCTGCTGAGGCCGGCAATTATCCTGTCCCTTATCGGTGTCAGATGAGCAGAGTATTCATCCATCTTACCTGCGGCTTCCTCAAGAGCGACCGCCATGGCTGCGATGCCCGGCACATTCTCCGTACCTGCTCTCTTTCCTCTCTCCTGTTCTCCTCCTTCGATGAGGTTGGTCAGCCTTGTGCCTTTTCTTGCGTACAGGAATCCGACACCTTTCGGTCCGTGGAATTTATGTGCAGAAGCGGACAGCATGTCAACATTCAGTTCGTTGACATCCACCTTTATGTGCCCCATTGCCTGGACCGCATCCGTGTGAAAAGGAACTCCTTTTCTCCTGCATATCTCTCCGATCTCCCCGATCGGCTGTATGGTGCCGATCTCGTTGTTTGCAAACATTACAGTGACGAGACACGTGTCATCCCTTATGGCTTCCTCGACTTCCGACGGGATCACGATGCCGTTCTCATGCACATCCAGCAGAGTGATGTCGAATCCTTCCTTTTTCAGTCTTTCAAGTGTGTTCAGAACAGCATGGTGTTCAAAGGCAGTGGACACGATGTGCATCCTTCCGTTCCGTCTGCCGTTCACCGCAGCGGAAACGATGGCCTGGTTGTCAGCTTCGCTTCCGCCGGAAGTAAAATATATCTCGTTCGGTTCCGCACCGATGACCGAAGCCACGGACTGTCTCGCTTTCTCCAACACTTCCTTGGCACTCTGTCCTATGCTGTACAGGGTCGACGGATTTCCGAATGTATTCTCGTTGACCGCGACCATTTCCTTTATTGCCGCTTCACTCATTTTTGTGGTCGCAGCGTTATCTGCATATATCACTTTATGATTCTCCTTGCTTCTTATTCTCTCTGAGATAAATGATATTCGCTATTGACCTACTATGTCAATAGGTAATTGGACTTGAAGCAATTATTTACCCTGCAGTATAATAGGCAATAGATCGATGAATGAAGGAGGACGTAAAATGATATCCACCAGAGGCAGATATGCTGTAAGGGTCATGTCGGACCTTGCAGAATTCGATAACGGCCGATATATACCTTTGAAGGATATAGCCTCCAGAGAAGGCATCTCAAAGAAATATCTCGAGATCATCGTCAAAGACCTGGTCAAAGGCGGTCTGATCTCCGGTACCAGCGGCAAAGGGGGCGGGTACCGGCTTTGCAGAAAACCGGAAGAATACAGTATAGGCGAGATACTTGAACTTACAGAAGGACCGCTCGCGCCTGTTGCCTGTCTGGCTTCAGATACCCAGACCTGTCCGAGAGCTGCGGAATGCAGATCTCTTCCGCTGTGGTCCGAATACGACAGAATCACTCACGATTACTTTTTCGGCAAGAAACTGAGCGAACTGATCGGCTGATGTATAACACGAAAAAAGAGCACGGCCTTGCCGTGCTCTTTTGCTTTTTTCCTAGTCAGAGAAGAT
>CACYBC010000038.1 GCA_902772615.1 uncultured Ruminococcus sp. | reverse complement strand
GAGGCCTTCCGCTGCCTTGTAGACTGCGGTGCTGGCGTCACGCAGATAGCTCTCGATCAGGAACTGATAGGATGTTCCGTTGAGAGATACATAGAAGTAGACGTCATCGCCCTGTTCGCCGGAACCGTCCCACTTGTAGGTGAAGGCTGCGCCTTCATCGTTGGAGGCTTCAACTGTGACACCCTTGAATGTCACGAGCTGGTTCATGTGCTTGGCGAGCTCTGCATCATTGCTGAACAGAGAGGTCGCATCGAAAGCGGTAGGTGTCCAGGTGCCGTTGTCCAGGATCTCAAATGAGGAATCGGTGATCTCAACTTCGCCGGCCCACTCGCTCTTGACGCCCTTGACTCTGATCATCGTGCCGGGGACGAGCTTCTTGGAATCTTCCTCGGAGCAGGGGAGTTCATAGAGGAAGTATGCGCCGTCGGGATCAGCACAGTAAACTGTGATCTTGTTGTCCCACCAGGACTGATGATCCATCACGAAGCACTCGACGGTGACATCAGTATCGACTGCTGCCGCGGCATACTGAGCGTATGTCATGACGCCTTCCGACTTTGCAGAGGGATCAAAGGTGGGTTCTACCGGTTCTTCTTCCTTCTTCTTTCCGCAGGATGTGAGGGAAAGAACGAGAAGGAGAACGAGCATGATAGATACAAATTTCTTCATTTTCATTTTTCTCCATACAAAAACGTTGTTTGATACACGCAAACTCTATTATACAGTTGTTTTCGGAAAATCCAATATCTGTTTGATACAAACAGTTGTTTTGATTTTATTTTGTTATAAAAGTACCAATACCCGCATGGAAGATCATCATATTTTTGATTAAGAAGATAACAGTTTTATCATGATACTGAAAGAAAGAGCCCATGCGGTTGATCCGCATGGGCTCTTTTCGATTCAAATAAAGCAGTCTTCAGAAGATCTTCTGCATGAACTGAGAGATGCTCTTGCGCCATACTGTCCAGACATGGAGCCCCGGACATTCATAGTAGCCGTTCTTTACGCCGCACTTTTCCAGGAAAGCAACATTTTCCTGTACCTGTGGATAAAGCCTGGTCTCGTCCGTTCCGATGGACATGTAGAACAGTTTGGTCTTCTGCCTGAATACATCGTTCTTTTCGATGACTTCCCGGCAGTTGACCCAGCCGTACCAGCGGTCGTTGTAAGAGCCTGAGAGCATCGCCGTGTAAGCGAACAGCCCCGGATGGTTGCAGGATGTGCATGCCGTGTGATATGAGCCCATGGAAAGCCCCGCTATGGCTCTGCTGTCACAGTCGGTAAGGGTCCTGTAACGTTCCTCGATCATCGGTATGATGTCGTTGACCAGCATGCCGTCGTAGTCGCCGGCGATGAACTCCTCATCGATATCATAATGGATATCATAGAGACAGGGCATCACTATGATCATATCCCTGCATATGCCCTCAGCCATAAGGTTGTCGGCGATGTAGTTGATCTTTCCCTGCCAGAGCCATCCGGTCTCGTTTTCTCCGCCGCCGTGGTTGAGATAGAGCACCGGGTACTTTCTGTCGGGCTGAGTCCTGTAGGAAGCCGGAGTATAGACATAGACAGCATTGAGGTTGCCGGTGCGGGATGAGTTGAATACTTCCAGCGTGACGCTGCCGTGCGGCACGTCCTTGACCAGATAGTCATCAAACTCTCTGTCCGGAACTTCAAAGAAGTTCTCCACTTCGTGGCTGCCGTATCCGAATGGAGCCTGGGGGTTCATAGCGGGCTGACCGTCAACTATGAAGTGACAGTAATGGAATCCGGGCTCGACTCCTGAATATGTCTTTGACCACATGCCGTCCTCTTTTTTGTCGAGAGGCATCGGCTTTTCCTGATAATTGATATCGACCCAGCTTACAGCGACTTCCTTTGCATCCGGTGCGTACATAGTAAAGGTCACGTTGCCGTCATAATCGGCGACGACCCCTCTGTAGTTCTCGACATGCTTGGGACCGCCCTGTGTGAGCCGCATGGTCATATACGCGGGATTGAAGAACAGACCGTGCTCCTCAAAAGCGGGATTCAGAGGTTTGTACATCGTTCGTCCTCCGCTGAACCATCTTTATCAGTCAAGGCAGCCGTAGGCCACGTCGCGCATCCTGATGTGGTGATACTCTTCGTGGTTGGGCTGCACGTTGTGCATGTAAACGATGGATGTGCCTTCTGACGGGTCTGCTTCAGCCCATGTGCCGGAGCCGCCGGTCCAGCCGAACTGACCGATGGAGCCGTTGTGGTGTCCCACATACTTGTCCATGAGGGTGCGCACGCCGTAGCCGTAGCCGTAGCCTGCCAGATAGGTGTTGGAGAAGTCCTCCTTGATGAGCTTGTCGGAGATGGTATTGGTCCTCATGAGGTCTATGGTCTTGCGGCCCATGATCCTCTCTCCCTTGTAGACGCCGCCGTTTGCCAGCATCTGCATGAGCTTGGTGTAGTCCTTGGAGTTGGTGATGACGCGCTGGAATCCGGATACTTCTCCGAGATGTCCTACCATGGACGCTTCCCTGTCGGGAGGAGACACTTCGAGAGCGCCTTCGTCGCCGAGCTTCTTGCCTCTTACGAGGTAGTAGCCCTTGACCAGACGGTCCTCAGTGATCCTGTCATTGAGGAAGTTCGCGGAGTCGTCCATTCCGAGAGCATCGAACAGCATCTCCTTGATGACCAGCTCTGCAGCTTTTCCGCCGATGACTTCGAGAAGTCCCGCGGTGAGCTCGCTGGCGAAGCCGTACAGCCATCTTGTTCCTGGCTCGAACGCGATCGGCACGGTGGAGATGGCCTTGATCTGCTCACGCAGCGTGTAATGTCCGCTGTCCTGCAGATCCTTCATGGCGCGGGCCATGGCTCTGGATGTGGGATGAGCTACGGGAATGTTGCCCATGATCATCTGATAGGGCAGACCGCAGGTCATGTTCATGATGTTTTTGACCGTGATGGGATGCTCCACCGGGACGACCTCGACCTTGCCATTGGGCAGGGTGATGGTCTTCATGGTGTTTCTCCATTCCGGGAAATACTCATAGATGGGATCGGTCATGAGGAACTTGCCCTGCTCGTAGAGCATCATGGCAGTGGTATACATGGCGATCTTGGTGAGGGATGCCTGACGGAACAGATTGTTCTCTGTGAGGGGAACTTTGTTCTCGATATCAGAGTATCCGAAATAATTCTCGTAGAGGATCTCGCCTTTCTTGGCTATGACACAGGAGCATCCGGGAAGTCCGTCATCGACGAATTTCTGGAAAAGCTCGTCAAGATGCTTG
>CACYBC010000037.1 GCA_902772615.1 uncultured Ruminococcus sp. | reverse complement strand
TCTACTCCGGTCTCTTTGGAAGTACCGCAGGAAGTCATCAACAGGGCTACAGCCAGTGCGAGCATTATTGAAACGAACCTTCTGATGCTGATCATTTTTTAATCTCCTTTGATCATGTTTGTTTAACAAAAAAGGCCGTAAACGCTCGCGGAGCATTTACAGCACATGATCAAATCCGGCATAAAGCCAAACATCAGTACCAGATAGCGCTCCACTCACGTGACAGTCCGGCGGATCTTATCCGACGGCCCAGCGAAGAAGAGCGCAGCTGCTTTCCTTCCCTTCGGCGATATCCCCTTTCGCTCTCAGCTAAAGCTGCTTATATGCTGGGAGGTACTGATGGAGCTCGCGCCTCTATCTTGCATTTGATGTTATCCCCATTCAGCCGATATGTCAATAAGGCAGCATAATATTCTATCGATATGTATATTATTCCATGGACGCCTTGCTTTTTTTTGTCACAAACAGCAAAAACCGGCAGTCCCGCGAAGGGACTGTCGGTTTTATCTGAATAAAGATCAGGTGTGGCTGTTGAACCAGTCTGTGATCTCTTTTAGTCTCCTCACGCGGTGCTCAGGCATTCCGCCGCGGGACAGTTCGTGATTCTCACCATGGAACACTGCCATCCTGCACTCGACATCACGCGTCTTCAGTGCAGTGAAGAACTGAATGCCCTGCTCGAAGGGACATCTGTAGTCCTGATCCGAATGAATGAACAGCGTCGGCGTCTTGACATCATCGGCATATTTCAGCGGAGAATGCCACCAGAGTTTCTCAAGGTCCGGCTTGCTGAACAGATCCGCGCACTGCTGGTCTCTGGTGAACATGGGTCCGATATCCGATACTCCTTCAAAGGATATCCAGTTGCTGATGCTTCTCTGAGTAGCGGCACAGCAGTACCTGTCCGTGTGCCCTACGATCCAGTTTGTCATGAACCCTCCGTAGCTTCCTCCGGTCACGCACACTCTGTTCTCATCGATCTGAGGGTATCTTTTGAGGACCTCATCGGTGAAGTCCATGATGTTTTTGAACTCACAAGTGCCGTACTTGCCTCTGATATCTGCGAACTCATCCCCTCTTCCGTCCGATCCGATCGGGTTGCAGAAGAACACGAAATATCCCAGGCCTGCCCAATACTGCATCTCATGGAAGAATATCTCCCCGTAGACGGTTTTAGGTCCGCCGTGAATGTCGAGCACTGCAGGGTATCTCTTTTCCGGATCATAGCCGATGGGCTTGAGCACCCATCCGTCTATATCCCACCCCTCACTGTCAAATGTGAATTTCTCAGGCAGCGCGACATAGGTGTCCCTGAGCGCTTCGCCGTTGAAATCGCTGACCTTTTCAGCTTCTCCGCCTTCCAGTTTTGATACAAACAGTTCCTGGAGCTCACCCGCGGTGATCCTCACAGAAATGACACTTCCCGTCTCCTCAGAGATGTCGAAATCGTCCACGGAACCTTTCATATCGATGACGGTCTTCTTCTCACCGTCTGCAGTCAGACAGCACAGAACGCCGGAATTCCTCCTGGTCTCGGTGAAATAGATGCCTCTGTTCCCGTTCTTGATCGAACGCCCATGTCCGAGTCTGCAGTCACTTCCGGTGGAGTTGCCGACCGAAGTGTCAGTCTTGTAAAGAAGCTCTTCCTTGCCGGTATCCGGATCAAACCAGTAGAAATCCGGATCCTGGTTCATCCCGTGTCTCTTTCCGTCGGACATCAGCAGTACCAGTCTTCCGTCCAGAAGAGCGCTGCCGCTTACCGAATAAGTGCTGTCATCCCTTATGACAGTCGTTTTTCCGTCTTTCCTGCTGTAGGAAAACACCGTACTGAAGAGGTCTGACATCCTGCTGCCTTTGTTTCCCCAGTAAATGATCCTGTCTTCCATGAGCTCGTATCCGCCAACGGAGTAATCCGGATCGTTTATTCTCTCAACGCTGCCGTCCTCTTCATTGTACAGGAACAGAGCGCTTCTGTTTCCGTTTATGAATCCGGCGCCGTTGAACCAGAACGGTACCTCGTCGCAGATCTCGTAATCAGCGTCGTTTCTGATCCTGTCGTTCTCTGTTTTCCTGTCATCATCGCTGAGCCTGTAATAATCTGGACACTCTTTGCTGATGCTGCCGCTTACTGCGTACACACTGTCATGCCATAGCTCCATGCTGTTTGCCCTGAACGGAAGCTCGGCTGTTTTTTCAGCTTCTCCTCCGTCAAGACGAAGCGTATAAAGTGGAGTAAATGCCTCGCGGCCTTCGGTTCTCTTTTTATCTTCCTCTTCTCTGGAAGTAAAAACGAACAATTCATTGTCGTTCTTCCATGCAAAAGCCCCCTCCTTGCCGCCGGAAGTGAGTCTTCTGACCTCTCCGCTGCGGTACATGTACAGATCGGAGGTGTATCCTCTGCCGTCCTTCTGCGCTTTTTTGACGACGAATACCGCTGTCTTCCCGTCCTGTGAATAGCTCACGCCGCTGAGAAAACTGTATTTTTTGATATCATCTATTGCTACCGGTTTCATAGTGTGCTCCTTTTTTCAGAACTGATAATCCCCAAGCTCGTTAAGCGGCTTCTTCAATTCATCCGGATGCTGCATGAGCCATTCGAAATACTTCAGGCTGCGGACGAAATAGAACCCGTCGGCTATCCTTTCGTCAAGAATGACCGAAATGGGCAGGTATGTCCGCTCTCTTCCCTCGGTATCGTTTCTCTTGAACATAGTCCCGATTATGACGAAAAATGAATTCGTTCCGTAATTGTTGAGATGGTGGTAGGATGCGCTTGCCCCGATGCTCCCGAGATTCGTCAGGAAGATGGAAGCATAGTTCGAATCCCCGTCCGTGAGCGCCTTGGGCATGATCCCGTGGTACTCAAGCCTGTAAACGATCCAGAAGAAGATCTCCAGGAACCATCTGGGGAACTTCGCGACTTTGCCGATAAGATCATCCAGGTCATTCTTGCCTGCCTGTCTCATCTTGGTGACATCACCGAGTATCTTTTTGGAAAAGTCGTCTATCACCATATCGTCCTTTGCCGTCATGAATACCAGGCTCTCCTCAGCGCCGTCGGCGAACTGTCTCTTAGCCGTAAATGACAGCGATATCTCTTTTCTCTGCCAGAAACATCTGCCGGAGATGAACCTGTTGAGCATCGGGCGGTGGTAAACGGTCTTGGCGATGGCTGTGCACACCGCATGGAAGATCTTGTAGTTTGTGCCGTTCTCCTCGTTCTCTTTCTTCATCCACTCCAGGATATCGGTCACGTCGATCTCCTCCTGTGCCATGACCTCCGCGTCGGTGCGGTTCTTCATGACATACGGAAACATCGCGTGCAGTCCGTCAACATCGACCCTGACTGCATCCCTGCGTTCTCTTCTGGGCATCTCAGTCCCTCCTCATATTATTTGAAGTTCTCTGGAATCGTTGTTGAGACACTCGCAGCCATCCTCAGTGACGATGACCAGATCTTCGATCCTTACTCCGAACTTTCCGGGCAGATAGATCCCGGGCTCGATGGAAAACACCATTCCTGCTTCCACCTTGTCTGTATTCGCAGGTCCGACATCCTTGGGTTCATGCTCTGTCAGACCTATACCGTGGCCCAGTCTGTGCGTGAAGTATTCACCGTAACCGGCGTTCGTGATGTGATCTCTGGCAACCGCGTCTATGTCGCAGAATCTGACGCCGGGCTTTACGAATTCTTTCGCCTTTTCATTCGCTTCCCTGACGATCTCGTATACTTTTCTCTGCTCTTCTGTCACTTCACCGAAGAACTTCGTTCTGGTCATATCAGAACAGTAATCCTTCCATAAGCAGCCCATATCAATGAGGACACAGTCGCCTTTTTTCAGTCTGGTATTATCGGTCATATGGTGCGGGTCAGCCGCATTCGGTCCGAAAGCGACGATAGCTCCAAAACTCTGCCCGCCTGTTCCCTTGTTCTCGAACCCCTTCGCCACTATGGCTGCGAGTTCCTTTTCGGTCATTCCCTCTCTCACCTGCGAGAAGGCTTCCTCCAGAACTTCGTCATTAAGTCTGGAACTGACTCTCATCTTCTCAAGTTCATCTGCGTCCTTGATTATCCTGAGGTCATCCACCGCAGATGTCACTGAAAGCCTGACTCCATCCAAGGAATCGAGGATCGGGATCAGGAACCTGGCAGTCAGATCCCTCTCCACACCGATCTTTCTGGCGCTGCCGAGTTCCTCACAGAGAAGCTTCGGCGCGTCGTCATTGTCTGTGTGCCAGTGCGTTTCCACACCGGTATCCTCGAACACGAACAGTTTGTTTGCAAGCAGTGTGTCTCTCCCGTCGGCCCTGACTATGTAGAGCCACATCCGTTCAAACGGGTGTATGGATGCTCCTGTAAGGTAGAAGATCGACATGGGACTTGCGACTATCACCGCATCCAGTCCGTCCGAAATGATCCTTTCACGCAGTCTGTCCACTCTTGTTTTATGCATATTATTTACCCCGTTCATTGTATTATCGTCTAATCAATGATAATCTTTTTTGTAAGAAAAAACACTACACCAAGCGAGGTTTTTTAAAGTGAGAACTACAGTTACTCCCGAAAAAGCGTTCGAAATGATCTGCAAGTACAATACTGAGCCGTTCCACCTGCGTCACGCTGAGACCGTATCCTGTGTCATGAGAGAGATGTCAAAGATGCTCGGATACAGCGATGAGTCGGAATACTGGGCTTCCGTGGGTATGCTCCACGACATCGATTTTGAGAAATATCCGGAGAACCATCTCGAGAACACCCCTGACATCCTCCGCTCCGAAGGCATTTCGGAGGATGTCATCCATGCGGTATGCGCCCACGGTTACGGCATCTGCAGCAACGTAGAGCCGGAACTGGAGATGGAGAAGGTGCTCTTTGCCAGCGATGAGCTGACCGGACTTATCTGGGCTGCGGCCAAGATGCGTCCCTCCAAGAGCTGCACTGACATGGAACTCTCTTCTCTCAAGAAGAAATACAAGGATAAGAAATTCGCGGCAGGCTGCTCCCGCGAGATCATCCAGAGAGGAGCTGACATGCTGGGCTGGTCGCTTGATGATCTTCTGCAGAAGACCCTCGACGCCATGAAGACGAGCGAAACAGAAGTGAATGAATTCTGCAGCCGCTTCGAGTGATCCACGGGAGAAACCCGGTTCAACATCAGGCGATTCGATGATCGCATCGTTATTATTTATAGGTGCGGATGAAGTTCAAAACGAACTTCATCCGCACTCTCAATTATCAGCATATACTCTATCTCTATCATCAAATAAGTTTTCGCGTTTTAGGAATAAGTTGCTCAACGGTAGATATCAAAACATGATAAAAAAGTTACCTGATTTATTGGCTTTCTCCCCCCCCGACTATGATATGAACATATCCCGAGCCACGGCTCGGGATATGTGAGTAACTATTCAATTGTCATTACTATTTGGGTCACCTCAACATTTGACGAAAGGCCAATAGTGTCGAGGTATAACGCTATCCATTAATGGAATCCGCTTTTCTCAGGAAGATGAAGCCGAGCGCAAAGAAGAAAACCATGGCTCCCACCGCAAGCTGGATGCTTCCGGTGGTATCCTTTACGATGCCAATGACCAGGGAGCCGAGACACGCGGCGCCTTTTGAGAAGATGTCATAAAGCCCAAAGTATTCTCCGGAATTTTCGGCTGGGATGATCCTGCTGAAGTAGCTTCTGGAAAGAGCCTGGATGGAGCCCTGGAACATGCCCACTCCGAACGCCATGATGCCGAACTGCCAGAGAGACTTCAGGAATATGGCATAAACACATACCGCGAAGTATCCCGCGATGCAGACATAGATGAGATTGACGGTCTTGTGTTTTTTGGACAGTGCGGAGAACACCAGTGAGAATGCAAAAGCCACCACCTGTGTTGCCAGCAGGAACACGACCTGTCCGACCGTATCCAGTTCAAGGTCTGTGCCTATATTAATGCAGTTGTCGATGATGGTGTTTACGCCGTCGATATAGAAGAAGAACGCCAGAAGGAAGAAGAATATCTTCTTCTCATCCTTGACGATCCTTTTCAGTGTGTTGCCCAGTCTGACAAACGCCTCCCTGACGGCTCCCTTCGAACTCTCCACGTAATACTTCTGCTCATAGTTCTTCAGAAGAGGAAGAGTGACCAGGCACCACCATATCGCGGTCGTCACAAGGCCTACGAGTCTTGCTGTATCTCGGCTGACAGTAAATCCGCCCAGCATTCCCTCACCTGCCATGTAGAAGACCAGAGCTACCGTGAACGGCAGGCAGGATCCGATGTAGCCCCATGCGAACCCGTATGAAGATACCTTGTCCGCCCTCTCCGGGGTCGTGACGTCGGTCAACATTGAATCATAGAACGTCAGAGAGCAGGAATACGCCACCTTGGCAATGATATAGATGATCAGGAATGTTGCCCAGTTTTTGACAAGTCCGAGCCATATGCATCCGATCAGACCTATGGCGAGTGCTGTCGTGAATATAGGCTTCTTGAATCCTTTGTTGTCGGTGATGGCACCGCATGCGGGACCTATTACCGCCACGATAACTGTGACTATGGCAGTTACATAGGCGAAGTTTGCCGTGGCGTGATCATATACTTCCGCGCCACCCAGCCTAGCAAGATCCTTGAACCATATCGGGATCAGTGAGCACGCAATCATAGTGAACGCTGAGTTTCCGACATCGTACAGGACCCAGGACCTTTCAAGGCGGTCGAGCCTGTCAGTGTTCTTAGCCAAAATACGACTCCTTCCAGTTGATAATTAATGACCCGTCTTACGGGATGATTCTTATTTACAGTCCGAGGAAATGCCTTACCGCGTGCCCTGCGATAAGATACCCTGCTACCGGCGGAACGAACGAGATGCTGGCGGGAGTCCTGTCTCCGGATCGGGCCGGCGGATCCTGTGCATAAAGGACATCGAGCGATAAAATCCCTCTTGCTCTGAGTTCCCGCCTCATTATCCTGGATAAAGGACATCCGCATCCGGCGGTGTCAGATATATCACCTATCCTGAAGCTTTCTGCATCTATGCGGTTACCGGTCCCCATGGATGATATGACATGCACGCCGTTTTCCCTGCACCATTCAATTATGATCAGCTTGGCGGTCACGCGGTCTACAGCATCGACAACGCAGTCCGGTCTGAATTCCGAAAGGAGTCCCACAGTATCCCTGTCAAGCCAGTCGCAGACCGCAGTGATATTGCAGTCCGGATTGATGTCATGGACCCTCTTCTCAGCTTCAGATGCTTTCTGAAGTCCGACATTCTCCCTTGTACAGAGGATCTGTCTGTTCAGATTCGTTTCATCGAACACATCTCCGTCCATAAGGAACAGATTACCGACTCCGCATCTCGCCAGTGCCTCGACAACGCCTCCCCCGACTCCTCCGAGCCCTATGACGGCAAACCTGGCCTCAGCAAGTCTGTTGCTGAGTTCTTCACCTATCAGTTTGTTCTGCCGGTCGAGCCACAAAGCTGCCAACCTCCATCTAAAACAAAACCCTGCTATGCCGTCTGCACCCCGTTAGAACCCCGCCGGTATAGACGGTGGGTAAATCCCCCGGGCTGTTTCAGGCTATTCATTCAAGATGACTCTGGAATCCGCAGCCGCGCGTAGGAATCCCTTTATTGTTCTTTGACGGAAATAATGGGATGCAACAAATCGAACAAAGCAGGATTTTAACTTCTATTCGTCCTCATCCGTATCGAAATCATACAGATCAGAGAGTCTGCTCATAAAAATCTCTGAGACCTTATCGAATTCTTCATCGTCATCAACGGTCACGAGCACTTCTTCGCCGTCTTCCACGACTGTCTTCAGAATTATCAGTGACCCGTCGGAATTCAGGTAAGCCACAGGATCGTCGGGAGTGGTCTCAAGAGCCACATACGATCCCTCTTCCAGATCCAGACTGTCTATCACCCTGAACTCGATCTCATCGCCGTTCTCGTCAGTCAGAGATATGTAATTATCCCCAAATCCGGCATCATCTGTTCCCCCGGACGGGATCCTGTTCTCATCCATTTCTTTCATTACCTCCGACATCCGAATATGCCACTTTCTTGTCAAAATTATAATTCCTTTGACCTTACGGCGTCAATAAACGCGCATCGTCCGCCAACTTGCCGTGTTTCAGATGCGGTATTATAATTAGCATTAAGCTGGAGGTTGAAAAGATGTCTAAAAAACTTCTGTCACTGGTACTAATCGTTATCCTCTCTGTTTCTCTAGTTTCATGCGGAGGCAAAAAAGAAGGAAACGGAGAAAAAGTCACAAGCAGTGTACGGCAGCTCAATTCTCCGAAGGAAGGCGACACCGTTGTCACCATCGTGACCAGCAAGGGGACGATTAAAGCAGTGATCTACAATGACCTTGTTCCCAACACTGCCCAGAATTTCATCGATCTTGCAGAGAGCGGCTACTATGACGGAATGATCATCCACAAGACTATCGGGAATTTCGTCATGCAGCTCGGGGACAAGACTCTCAAAGGCGACGGCGGCGAGAGTTTTTCCGGCAAAGGCGTTGCTCCGGAGTATACTGACGACCTTCACGGATTTACGGGTTCGCTTGGCATGGTCGTTTACGGCGACGGTCTTCAGTACAGTCAGTTCTTCATCACAGCCGGTGACAGCGTCTCCGATGCCTATGTTTCCGCAATGCAGGAGGCGGAATACCCCTCCGATGTTATTGATGCTTTTAAAAAGCTCGGCGGTCAGCCGCAGTTCGATTATGTCTATACCATTTTCGGGCAGGTCTACGAAGGACTTGATGTGGTAAAGGACATAGCATCACAGAAAACAGATAAATACAACAGGCCTAAAAAGGACATAACGGTCAAATCGGTGAGCATATCCACTTATTCGGAAGAATGACCATTCCCGTCCAAGCACGGCACATAGCTTTAGATCCGCAGGATAGTGTATCCGTTGAACTGGTACAGTGCCCTGCGGTATTTTAAAAAACAAAAGGAGAGATCTATGAAAGACTTTACAAGACTGGAAAACCTTATCAAGAGTTTCGTCGAAAAAGGCAGCGTTCCGGGCTGTTCTGTGGCCATAATGCAGAACGACGAACTGCTGTATCACGGAGAAGCCGGATTCATGAATCTTGAAGACCGCACCCCCGTCACTCCCGATTCCATGTTCGGTCAGGCATCCATGACCAAACTGTTCGCCTATGTGATCATGGGCATGCTCTATGAAGAGGGCAAGTTCCTGTTCTCCGACCCGCTGTACGAGTATCTGCCCGAGTGGAAGGACACAAAGAAATACGTCACCCTATCCAACGGACAGACCGTCGCCCAGCCTCTGGACAAGCCCATCACCATCCGCAATGCCGTAGCGATGATGTGCGGACTTCCCTACTGCATGGTACCGGCGGTGGATCCCGTCAACCCCACTCTCGCTGCCATGAGCAAGGAGATAGCCAGGATCCAGGAGGGAGGCATCCACACCGCTCTGCGTGACGAAGTCCGTGTTATCGCAAACGCGCCGGTCATGTTCGAGCCCGGCTCCCACTGGCAGTACGGATTCGGAAGCGAGATAACCGGTGCTCTCATCGAAGTCATGACAGGCAAGCCTCTCAAGCATGTGTTCAGCGAACGCATCATCGAACCCCTGGGTCTTAAGCATACCGACACATACATCACCGATGCGAACCGCGAATTTGCAGTGACTACATACAGCAAGAAGGGAAACGGAGACTTTGCCCCGGTACCGGGATATCTGTGGAGCGATCCGGAAGAGTATCCTCTGATGTACCGTCCCAGTCTATATTCCAGTTCGGAAGACTTCGCTGTTTTCATGCAGATGCTGGCGAACGGCGGTACATACAAGGGTGAAAAATACCTCGGAGAAGGCACAGTGGCAATGCTTCACGCGGATCAGCAGGACGAGGTATCCATCATAGATTTCGAGAGAGACGCTTATCCCTACAACCTCGGCTACGGTTACGGCCTCGGTTTCAGGACCCTCAAGACCCAGAAATACGGTCACAACGGACATATCGGTTCCTTCGGCTGGACCGGCGGATTCGGTACCTGGGGAGAGGCTGACCCCGTGGCGAAATGCTCTGTGGTCTACATGCACAACATGATCCCCAACGAAGAGGTCTATCATCACCACAGAGTC
Organism: uncultured Ruminococcus sp.; assembly: GCA_902772615.1. Classification (GTDB taxonomy): domain Bacteria; phylum Bacillota; class Clostridia; order Oscillospirales; family Ruminococcaceae; genus RUG11783. The sequence goes on along the minus strand of CACYBC010000037.1, from coordinate 929 downwards.
CGCGCCGTAGCTTACGGCTGCCTGTTCTGATCCGGTCTTTTCAGAACATATGAAAAGCCTGCAGCATCTGCTGCAGGCTTTCTTTTATGTTCATTTATGATATCTCATGCCTGAATTGATGCTCTCTGCACGGTAGAGCTGCTCTGCCAGTATCATTCTGGCCATCTGATGAGGAAAGGTCATCCTGCTCATAGACATCCTGACAGTGCATTCCTTCTTGACCTCCTCAGAAAGTCCGGCCGACCCTCCGATCACGAACACTATCCTGGACGTCTCCTGTCTGGTCTTCTCGAGCAGCAGCGCCAGTTCCTCCGAACTGTACTGTCTTCCCTCCACGCAAAGGGCTACCTTGACCGACCTGCCGTCATCCCTCAGACGCTTCAGCAGCACTTCGCCTTCTCTTTTCACAGCTTCAGCCCTTGCGCTGTCGGTATCGTCACTGATCCTGTACTCAGTTATCTCCGTGACAGTCACCTTATCGAACGCGGAAAGTCTTTTTCTGTATTCCTCAAACCCGTCCGAGAACCACCTCTGCGACATCTTACCGACACACATTATCTCAATATTCAGCATCAGTCCAGCTCCAGTATCTCACTGATCTCGCTGCGCGGTGCCGCGATGATCCTGTATGCATCCTCAGCCGCCCCCAGGTCTTCCGCCGCAGATATACATGAAACAAGTGCGAGCTGAGGAGTATTGTTTTTGTCTGACAGATGCATGAGAACTATCTGTCTCACATTCTCTTCCGTCACAAGTCTGGCTACTTCTCTTGCGCAGTCAGCATTGGAAAGATGGCCCTGCGGAGATCTGATCCTCGCTTTAAGAGAAGGAGCATACGGTCCGTGCGCAAGCATCAGGTCATCATAATTGGATTCAAGCGCAACGATCCCGCATCCGTGTATCTTCTCTCTTATGAGATCATCGATCCT
>CACYBC010000036.1 GCA_902772615.1 uncultured Ruminococcus sp. | reverse complement strand
TGGTCAAGCAGCACTACTTCATCGATGTTCTGGGAGGTATCGCGGTAGCGGAGCTTGCCCTGCAGATTACATCCAGAACAGGATTGCCTGAAGCATTCGGCAAAGTGATGGAGCATATAGAGTCAAAACTTTCATAGTATTCAGTATAAGAAAAACGGCAGGAGGTCTCCGGCCGTTTCCTTATTATTTGAACTCTTCCGCTGCCTGTCCGGATCAGGGACAGACATACGATGGCCTCAGGTTCAGAAACACTTCTGATTCCTCTGCTTCTTGCACTGCTCGATCTTTCCGCATCTGTAGCAAAGCTCGTTGTCGCAGCGCCCGTCGTTCTCAAAAAATGAAATGATATTATTAACCGTCGTTTCCGCAATGTTCTCCAGAGCTTCTTCCGTAAGGAACGCCTGATGGGACGTCACTATGACATTCGGCATTGAGATGAGCCTGGACAGAACGTCGTCATTCAGGATATGGCCCGACCTGTCCTCAAAGAAGATATCGGCTTCTTCTTCATAGACATCTAGGCACGCCGCGCCGACCTTTCTCTCCATAAGGCCGTCGACGAGTGCTTCTCCATTTATAAGCGCACCTCTGGAAGTGTTGACAATAACGACACCTTTCTTCATTTTTGAGATCGCCTTTTCATCGATCATGTGCCGTGTGTCATCTGTCAGAGGACAGTGGAGCGATATTATGTCGCTTCTTTCATACAGTTCATCCAGCGGGACATAAGTTATGCCGCTGTCTTTAGCCGGATACAGATCATAGGCGATCACGTTCATTCCGAAGCCTTCACAGATATCGATAAGGATCCTGCCTATCTTTCCCGTGCCGATCACACCGATCGTTTTCCCGTGCAGATCGAACCCTGTAAGTCCGTTCAGAGAAAAGTTGAAGTCTCTGGTTCTGTTGTAAGCTTTATGAATCCTTCTGATCGAGGTCAGCAGCAGCGCCATTGCATGCTCAGCAACGGCATAGGGCGAATATGCAGGAACGTGGACCACATGTATCTTTCCGTATGCCTGTTCTACATCCACATTATTGTACCCGGCGCATCTGAGCGCTATGATCTTCACGCCAATGTCATAAAGCCTGTCTATTACTTCTTTGCTGACTGTATCGTTAACGAACACACAGACAGCATCACAGCCTCTGGCCAGTTCAACGGTATCAGCCGAGAGCTTCGTTTCAAGGAATTTGAATTCTATGCCTTTGAGATTTCCAAATTTGATAAAAGAAGGCATATCATATGCTTTGGCATCGTAAAACGCTGTTTTTATCATATTGCATACCTGACCTTTCAAACATTAATCCGTTGCGAAATGTACCGGATTACGGTCCATTTCAAAAGCTATTGGTACAAACACAACATTCTAGTACAGTAATTATATCCTATTACGCACAAAGCGTTATATATGCTGTTTATCAGATCCGGGAACCAGATCTCTCTTTTCAATTTTTAGTATAATAATAGCAGTAACAGATAATCGCTGTGCTGAGTTTATCCATCAAGGAGAAAAAAGAAATGGAAAAAAACAGATTTTTCCCTGAGATCAACGGTAATTTCGGGTTCGGATGCATGAGACTTCCGATGAACGGCGATGAAGTCGATCTGGAAGAAACTTCGCGGATGGCGGACGCCTTCATAGAAGCCGGATTCAACTATTTTGACACGGCCCACGGATATATAAGAGGAAAATCTGAGCTCGCCATAAGAGAGTGCATCTCCAAGCGCCATGACAGGAACAGTTTTCTGCTTGCCGACAAGCTGACTGAGCCTTTCTTCAACAGCGAAGAGGACGTAGAGCCTTTCATCCGCGAGCAGCTCGAGTTGTGCGGTGTCGAGTATTTCGACTTCTATCTCATGCACGCGCAGGGCATGCGCAACTACGAAAAATTCAAGAGATGCAGGGCATATGAGGTCGCGTACGGTCTGAAGCAGAAAGGCCTGATAAGACATCTGGGGATCTCGTTCCATGATACTCCCGAAACACTGGATATGATCCTCTCCGAGCATCCCGAAGTGGAGTTCGTCCAGATCCAGTTCAACTATGCAGATTATGATGACGCGGCGGTGCAGAGCAGACAGGTGTACGAAGTCTGTGGCAAACATGGGAAGCCCGTCGTGGTCATGGAGCCCGTAAAGGGCGGAACGCTCGTAAATCTTCCGGAAGATGCGGATGCTATTCTGAAAGATCTCAATGGCGGTAGCAACGCCAGTTATGCCCTGAGATTCGCCGCCGGTTTCCCGGATATAGCAGTGGTGCTGTCAGGAATGAGCAGCATGGAGCAGATGGAAGACAACATCTCCACCATGAAGGATTTCCAGCCTTTGTCCGAAAAAGAACAGGAAGCCATCGAGAAAGTGAGGGAAGTCTTCAAGGGACTGGATCTGATCCCCTGCACAGCCTGCCGCTACTGTATCGAAGAAAGCGAATGCCCCATGAAGATCCGGATTCCGGATCTGTTCGCGGCAATGAACAACTTCCAGACATTCCACAGCGACAACTCTTTCTTCTATTACGGAGACATAATCACCGGACATGGTCATGGAAAAGCCTCTGAATGTCTGAAATGCGGCAAGTGCGAAAAAGTATGTCCGCAGCACCTCCCGATCAGAGAATACCTAGAGAAGGTCGCCGCAACATTTGAAAACTGAAAAGACACTACAGAAAACCGCTGATGCTTAATGCACCAGCGATTTTTAACGCTATAAATGGCATTTTATGCAGTGTAATCTATTCACTGATGTTTTTGATTATACACACGAATTCTTTTTTATGCGAACTGCGAATTATAAAGAGCAGCATACTTTCCTTCAAGTCTCAGAAGCTCGTCATGCGTTCCCTGTTCTTCCACCCCATTCGCCGTAAGAAACACGATCTTGTCTGCATCGCGGACAGTTGAAAGTCTGTGTGCAACGACAATTGTCGTGCGTCCGTGGCTCAATTCATCCAGAGACTGCTGCAGTTCAGCCTCTGTGACATTGTCCAGGGCTGAAGTAGCTTCGTCCAGGATAAGTATCTGCGGATCCATGAGGAATATCCGTGCAATGGCTATGCGCTGCTTCTGTCCGCCGGAAAGCATGACTCCGCGTTCACCGATATAAGTGTCATAGCTGTCGGGCAGGCTCTCAACGAAAGAGTCGATCCTGGCCTTACGAGCAGCCTCTCTTATCTGTTCACGTGTCGCATCCGGCGCAGCATATCCAATATTGTCCGCAATGGTACCGGTGAACAGGAATACATCCTGCTGTACGATACCGATATGCTGGCGCAGACTGCGTCTTGTGATGCTCTCAATGTCACGTCCGTTTATTGATATGGTCCCGCTCTCCAGATCATAAAACCTGGGGATCAGATGACAGAGAGTCGTTTTCCCTCCTCCCGAAGGCCCGACCAATGCGATCTTCATCCCGTCGGGGATCCTCAGCGACAGGTCTTTCAGTACTTCCTGACCGTTTGATCCCGCATACTGGAATGTAACGTGATCGAATGTGATGTCACCTGACAGATCTTCCGAATCCTCTGCATCCTCGCGTTCAGGTTCAGACGGCGTATCCATGATCTCGCAGAATCTCTGGAACCCTGCCCTGCCGTCCTCAAGCTGTTCCGCAAAAGACATCAGTCTTCTGATCGGATTGAAGAAATTCGAGATGAAAAGGAAATAAGCGGTGAAGTCTCCTACCGTGATCTCTCCCCGGAAACAGAAGATGCTTCCGGCTGTCAGGACGATCAGATACATCATATCCAGCAGAAAATCCATGCCGGTGTTGAACCGCGCCATGACCGTATACGAGAGTTTCCGGGCATCACGGAACGCCGATGCACGAACTGCAAGCTTATGCAGTTCGCCTTCATCGTTGTTGAAGGCTTTTGAGACGCGAATCCCGCTGAGCGAGTTCTGCATCTCCCCGTTCACTTCTGCCAGTGTTTCTCTGCTTCTGCGGTAACCTTCATTCATTTGGACACGCAGACGCCAGACAAATATGACCAGCACCGGGAAAAAGGCAAAAATGATCGTTGCCAGTTTCCAGTTTATCGTGCAAAGGATCACATATGAGCCGACCAGTGAGAGCGCCGACTGAATGATGTTCTCGGGGCCGTGGTGAGCCAGTTCGGTGATGCTCTGCAGGTCACCAACAGCCCTTGCCGTCAGAACGCCGCTCTTGTTCTCGTCAAAGTAGGAGTAAGGCAGCGTCAGGAGGTGCTGAAACAGATCACGCTGCATGTCATTCTGGATATCGACGCCCATCATGTGACCGAAGTAGGTCACGCCGTATCCGGCCAGAGCTTTGATGATATATACAGCCATCACTGCCGCTATCGATATCATCATCTCGCGGAACATTTTCTGCGGAACATAGACATTGATGATCTTCCTGGTGATCATCGGATATACAAGGCCGCAGACAGTCAGGACCGTCGACATCAGTATATCCTGAAGGAACCGTACCCGGTACGGCCTGTAGTAAGACGCGAACCGCGCCAGCAGGGATTGTTTTTTCATACTAAAAGTTCTTTCTCTCGTTGTATATTTTTAAAGACTGTCTATTATTATACTTCTCGCGAATGCTCTTTTCACTCGGGACGGGTGTGCCTGTTTCTCAGGCTTGAGTCCTTATCCGGAATGGGTCACATACTCTCTGCCGGAAATTAGTTCTCACTCAATTCAAAACTTTTTTCTGATGCTGACTTTTATAACTGATCCGTCCGGAATGTCATCGCAGTCCCTCAGGAGTACGAAAAAGCAGGAAGAAAATGTATAATAGATCCTGACAAGGTCTCTCTGAGAGAAGGAGGCCGTGAATGCTGCTGCGAATCCCCCGTCATTCCGGTCTCTTCTGCAACAGAGCACTTTTGTATCATACGCTTCACAGCATCGGAGGTATTATCATGGCAACACATGAGTTCAGGATCATGCCTGCAGCTCCGCTTCCCGGAAAAAGATATGACAAATATGAGCCTGAGAAATATAACTGCGTAAGGATCGATGATGAACTGATAGCTGACATCATCACGGAGCTGGAATCTGTTGACTACTTCTGGCATGCTCTCTCTTTCATAGGTATGAGTTTCTCTTACTGGGGCGCCACTCTTATTCATCCTTCCTGTTTAAGTGCATTTATAGCAAGAATAGAGAACGATCCTAACCTGAAAGACCTGAAAGATATGATGGAGAAGGCACTTGCGGAGAATAAATGGATGATCCATTTCGGTCTGTGACAGATCATAGATACAGAGCATTACTCCCGGCTGCCGGTCCTTCGGCTTCCGGGAGTCTTTCGTTTCGTGTCCGGATTCACGGGGAGATACAGTTACGATGAAAATACCACTGGATCATCACGGATCCAGTGGTATTTTCATTGCATTATTCCGCTGTCTGTTTTGAGAGAGGCTATTCACCGACCGTCTTCTGTCACCGTTCTTTCGGTCCGGGGATCATTTGTCGGGAGCCCAGGTCGGAGTGGAAGGCACTGTAACGATCATGCACTTTTCCTTCAGAAGCATGGCCATATCAAAGGCGAACTTCTTGATCTCCCAGATGTTGCGCTCTTCTTCCGGCATCGCCCGCCATTCCTGTATCCTTGCGGAAGGGGCGTCCCACATGGCTACCATTTCCGCTCCTTCAAGGAGGTTTACACAGTATTCGGCTGCATTCAGGAAATCTTCGCTGGTATGCACGACGGGAGTATGCTGCGCCGCCTTTTTGTCCATCAGCATATCCTCTACCTGCTTTATTGCAAGATACGCATGACCTTCCCGGTTGGGATTAGCAAGCACACGGCCGGAACTGCGTTTGCGGAAGAAACCAAACAAAGCAGCTATGGCTGCGGGATCCCGGATGGTGCCATCTTCGTAAACGAGCCCATGGACATCGCCCCAGCCCCTGTTGGTGATCACGAGGTTGAAGAGGTACCAGCCCATATTGTATTTGTTGCAATACTCGAGCTCTAGGTCATAAGGATCCGCACGGCAGATACATCCGGTTTCAGTCTGTAACATTGGCTTACCGAATTTGATGGACTGCTGATGAGCCCATTCATAAGCTGCGCCGATTTCCTTGCGGGTGGGGAGATAATCATGGAAAGACAGGACGTCAACCCAGTCGCCGGTGATCTCGTTGTAATCTGTGATCACGTGTCCTATGGTAATGGGAGTTTCCTGATCGTATTTCTTTACCGTTTCGCAAAGACGCTTTACAAACGCCCAGATTTCATTGAGGCGGCTCTGCTTGACCTCTTCCGAAGGTGCTTCGCCGATCCAGTCGGAACAGCCGGGCTCGTTGATTATGTCCCACATCAGAAGACCGGGCTCGTCCTTGAGCGTATCTACGATATCCTTAATGTATTCTTCGATCGTGACCCATTCCTCTTCCGTATATGTAGCCTTGTCAAGCCCATTTCCGTTCCAGAAGATAGGCATTGTTGAAACACCGTATTTCCAGCACTCAGACACATAGTATTTGAGCTGTCTGCAATATTCTTCACGGTCATTCAGCCAGGAGGGAAACATGCGGCGCATCTGTGCGGCATCGACTCCTGCCGGGGGATCCCTTCTGACAGGCGCTGAGAGCCAGATGCGGGTGGAATTCAGGTTAAGACGGTTCATGAAGCTCATATCACGCTTCAGTATCTCCGGATCTGTCACCAGATGATGGTTTACGCCGCGTATCTGGGAATAGTCTTGCAGTCTCATTTGAATGTCCTTTCTTTAGCATTGAGGATGAGAATTAAGGTTACTGACAATATAATAATATATCTTGCTCCTAAACTGCAGCGCATGTACTCATCCTATGGATATGCGGTAGCAGACCGGAAGATCTCCCTGTGCAGAAGAACCGTCTATCTCCAGAGCCTCTGATGTCCTCCTGTACGGGACCTCTCCGGACCCCAGCATCTCGACTTTTTCTATAAGGAAATCGTGTATGCCCTTCTGCCTGAGCGTCTTTACCTTAGCGGTCGCAGAAGGTCTCATCTGGAAAACATACAAATATCCGTTCTTGTAGGTAAAACGGAAATCTTCACTGGTGAACTGCTTCTCATCTCTGTCCATAAAGAACCCTTCCACAGCGTTGACCTCGCCTTCCCCGAACTGTCTCCAGTGAGTAGTCCCGTATATTCCCTCGCCGTTCCTGCGGAGCCATCCTCCGATCGTTCTCAGCACTCCCTGCTCTTCATCCGTTATCGTTCCGTCGGGTCTCGGTCCGACATTGATGACCAAATTGCCGTTCTTGCTTACTATGTCAACGAGGTCGCAGATCACCTGTCTTGCGTTCTTGTATTCATTATCCGTTGTGTATCCCCATGAATTCTTGCCTATAGCGGTATCGGTCTGCCAGTATTCAGGCGATATTCCGGTCAGCGCTCCTCTCTCCACGTCGAACGTGGCAGCTCCGGGAGGAAACGCTTCGTGTTTGTAGGCTATGGTCACTTCTGTTCCCCATTCCTCAGCCCTATTGTAATAATATGCAGCAAGCTTTCTGAGGTACGGTTTGAATGCATGGTTATGTACCCACCAGTCAAAATAGAGTACAGACGGACGGTAATTGTCTATCAGTTCGCATGTCCTGACCAGCCAGTCTTCCATCCACTCTTCTGACGGTCCGGCCGTATACGTATCTGCAGTATATCTGTGGACATCGTCTGAATGAAATTCCTTCCTGTAGACAGCAGGACCATAGAAATCTCTGTAGTCTTCATCCTGAACGTCACTCGGAAAGGTCCGTCCCATGTTCATGAAGAAATAATGCTCTGCCCTGTGAGTGGACGCGCAGAACATAAGCCCCTGCCTGAGACACTCTTCTCTTATCTCTCCGACCACATCTCTCTTGGGACCCATCTCTGCCGCGTTCCAGCGGTTCATTCCGGTCCTGTACATGGCAAATCCGTCATGATGTTCAGCCACTGGCATCACATACCTGATCCCTGCGTCCCTGAACAAGGTGACCCATTCTTCCGCGCTGAAGTTTTCACCTTTGAAAAAAGGAATGAAATCCTTGTATCCGAAATCCTTCTGGTCTCCGAATGTCTCCCGGTGATGTCTGAACTCTTCATGGGCAGGATCATACATATGTCGGGAATACCATTCATTTCCGAATGCCGGAACGCTGAATATCCCCCAGTGGATGAACACTCCGATCTTGGCGTCCATATACCATTGGGGCGTTCTGTGGCTGCACAACGACTCCCAGTCGTCCCTATATCTCCCGTGAGAGATCACTTCGTCTATAGTCCTGAGGTATGCCGCTTTGTCCATTACCTGTCTCCTCGTTCCTTGATTTTCCGCAGTAGAGATTCAGATCTGTCTGATCTCCTCGATCTCCTCTTCCGTCAGTTCGAAGTCAAAGATCTCCAGATTGTCCTTCTGGTGCTGGAAAGAATGGGATTTCGGTATGGTCACGATCCCTCTCTGGAAATCCCTTCTCAGGACCACCTGTGCCCAGCTCTTGCCGTACCGGTCGCCGATGGCCTGCAGCGGCTTCCTGTCGGTGTCGAAGCTGAGCGGCCCCCATGCCATAGGGACTATCCCGTTGTACTGGCAGAAGTTCACTGTATCCTCGTTCCACCTTCCCGGAGCTATCTTTATCTGATCGACCATCGGCCTGATGCGGCAGCTGTCCATAAGCGGCCTCAGCTCATCGATGGTGAAGTTGCTGACTCCTATGGCTTTGAGTACGCCGCGCTCAAAGTAGTCCTCCAGAACCTTCCATATCTCAGCTGTCTCGCGGTCATTACCCCACGGCATGTGGATGAGATACAGGTCTATATATTCTGTCTTCAGTTTGGCAAGGCTCCTCTCTATAGCGGCGACTGCATCTTCAGGTTTCCAGGACGCGGTGTCCTGTCCCATGATCCTTGTCCTCATCTTGGTCGAGATGAAGATGTTCTCCCTGCCGATCCCGCTCTCGATGATGCCGTTTCCGATCGCCTCCTCGTTGCCGTACGATTCAGCAGTGTCGAAAAACCTGTAGCCTGCTCTGATCGCAGATATGACCTCATCGGTATGTCCGTCATAGGTGCTCCCCACTTCGCCTTTGACC
>CACYBC010000035.1 GCA_902772615.1 uncultured Ruminococcus sp. | reverse complement strand
TAGTGCTGCTTGGTGAACGGGCCGTCAACAGCCTTGAACTCACCGATGAGCATGGAGTACTTGCCGTTCATCGTATCGAAGCGGGCGATGGAGTAATCACCTTTCTTGACCTCGAAGCCGGTCTGGGCGCCCCATCCGCTGTTGATGATATAGGGATCAAAGTTGTCGTTGCCGGCGATGGCGGGCGGATACACCGCGGTGTGCCAGATCAACTCAGCATTGGGATTGGTCGGATGATTTGCGGTGAACTCGCCGAAGAACGGGAGCTTCTCACCGAACACGGCGCTGGAGAGGATGACCTCTGTGATTCCGCCGTGCATGTCGCCTTCGAACATGACGAACTTGTTCTCGTTGGCGAGCATCTGAATGTCAGCTGTGGAGCTGGGTCCGATAGCCCTTGAGAAACTCATGTCGCAGGCGATAGCGGATGCGCCGGTCGTCTCAAAGAGCTCTTTGTAGAACAGATAGCAGGCTGCGGAGTTCCTGAGAGCTTCGGAGTTCCTTGCTTCTTCGATGTCGCCTGCCTTGAAATAGGTCAGGAACTTGTCTACGATGCCCTGGAGCTCATCGGCGCGCCTCTCTCTTACCTCAAGAAGCCTTCTGGAGGCTTCGGGACCGGAGAGCGGGAATACTTCGATGCCGAACTTCTCGAGGAGTTCGTCTTCGTTGAACATCATGCTTGTGAAAGCAAGAGGACGGTTGCCAAGCTGCATCAGGCGCATGTTCTTCCAGTTCTTGAGCATGCAGGTGACTGCGCAGAAATCTTCAAAGTTGGTCTTGAACACTTCATCGGTGACTTTGCAGGTCGGGATGTGTGTGAATTTGACCTGATATCTCTGAAGGATCTTGGAGATGGCGAACATGCCGCACTGGGCGTCAAGGAGACGTCCGCCGTTCGCTTCGTCGTGAAGGTCGGTGGCATCTGGATCACCGAAATAGGTGTCCTGGACAGACCAGAGAAGCGTGGGGAGGTTCATGAGCTTCGCGACTCTTCCGGCAACTTCCTCACTGCCGAAGTTCAGGTTCAGGATGAACAGTGCATCCGGCTTCTGAGCCTTCAGGTATTCGGCGATGGAATCAGCCTGTGAATAATCGTACATGATGCCGTCTTCGTCCCATCCGTCGAGAGTAACGAATTCGACATGCTCGTTGCCAAAGTTTTCAAAGATATACGGAAGAACTTCGTTCTTGACATCAAGAGCGGCTTCCCTGCCCCACATCATCCTCCTTCTGGGAGGCTGACCGTTTCTGCCCGGCATATTCATTGTGGGCATGTTGCGGCGGCATGGAGCGATAGCGATTTTTACTTTGTAACTAACCATAAAAAATAAGGGCTCCTTTCTAATCGTTCACTCGTTATTACACCTCAAAATGGTCTACAATTCAATAACATATTCTGCGGCAAAGAACATACAATTTGTAAAATTGGTAATGTGAAATATCACAGAACAAGTACAATTCATAAAACAGCGCTGTTTTTCTCACAATAATGGTTTTAAAGAGGTATTCAGACGATTTAATGGTGAATATGACCAATAAATCGTCATTATTTTGTACAGGCGAAAACATGCTCACAGGAGCGTAAAAGGCATACAATAATATAAAAACCAGTGTTTTCCATAGAAAAGAGAAGACAAATGTATTATATAGGAATCGATCTTGGAACATCAGCCATGAAACTGCTTCTGGTTGATGAAGACGGCAAGATCCTGAGGAGCGTGACGAGGGAATATCCTCTGTCCATGCCACGCCCTGGCTGGAGCGAACAGAACCCGGTGGACTGGTGGAGCGCCTGTCTTATCGGGGCAGAGGAACTGCTGGTCGGATTTGACCGCTCTAAGGTCGCCGGAATAGGATGCGGCGGTCAGATGCACGGGCTTGTGGTGCTGGATGAAAATGATGAGATAATTAGGGATGCGATCCTCTGGAATGACGGCAGGACTGCAGAAGAGGTGGATTATCTCAATGATACTGTCGGCAGGGAAGTCATCTCGGGATATACTGCGAATATCGCTTTTGCAGGATTTACGGCGCCTAAGCTGCTGTGGATGAAAAAGAATGAGCCGGAGAATTTTGCAAGGATCAGCAAGATCATGCTCCCGAAGGATTACATCAACTATAAACTGACCGGAGTGCACTCATGCGACTATTCCGATGCTTCCGGTATGCTTCTGCTTGACGTCAAGAACAAGAAGTGGTCTTCCGAGATGCTGGAGATCTGCTCCGTAAGAGAAGACCAGATGCCGAAGTTGTTTGAGAGCTATGATGTGATCGGCTGTCTCAGACCTGAGATAGCCACAGCTCTTGCGCTGCCGGAGGATGTGAAGGTCGTGGCCGGAGCCGGGGACAACGCGGCTGCCGCGGTGGGGACCGGAACGGTCGGAGATGGAAAGTGCAACATCTCGATAGGAACTTCCGGAACAGTGTTCATATCTTCTGACAGATTCGGAAAAGACATGGACAACGCCTTGCATTCATTCGCTCATGCCGACGGACATTATCATCTTATGGGGTGCATGCTGTCAGCTGCTTCTTGCAACAAGTGGTTCTGTGATGAGATAATCAGAGAGAAAGATTATGAAGCAGTGCAGAGCGAGATATCCAGGGACAGGCTCGGCGAGAACGAGGTCTTTTTCCTGCCGTATCTGATGGGAGAGAGAAGTCCCATTAACGATACGGATGCCAGGGGCGTCTTTCTCGGGATGAGCATGAATACGACAAGAGCGGATATGGCTCAGGCCATTCTTGAAGGTGTGGCGTTTGCCATCAAGGACAATATAGAGATAGCGAGATCCGTAGGTATCAGGATCGAAAGGTCCAAGATCTGCGGGGGAGGGGCCAGATCAAAACTCTGGCAGACGATATTCTCTTCCGTTCTGGATATTCCTCTGGATATACCGGTAACTGAGGAAGGACCCGGCTACGGCGGTGCGATGCTCGCTATGGTGGGAACGGGACTGTTCCCGGGTGTTAGGGAATGCGCGGAAGCGCTGACGCGCGTAAAGGAGACAGTGCTGCCGGATCCTGTGCTTGCAGAGAAGTACGAAAAGAGGTATTCGGAGTTCAAGCGCATATATCCTTCCGTAAAGGGCCTGTTTAAAGAACTCAGACGAAGTTAATCATCCGGCATGATCGCCGGTCAAATAGAAAAGGAGAGCAAATAATGAGTAACATCCCGGAAGTCAAACTTGGAATTGTCGCGGTCAGCCGTGACTGTTTTCCTATAGGTCTTTCCATCGCCAGAAGGGAAGCCATCAAGAAGGCATATAAAGGAGAACTGTATGAGTGCCCCGTAACCGTCGAGAACGAGCTGGACATGCTCAAGGCTGTTGAGGATGTCAACAATGCCGGATGCAATGCTCTCGTGGTGTTCCTGGGCAACTTCGGCCCCGAGACCCCTGAGACTCTCATCGCGCAGAAATTCGACGGACCCTGCATGTTCGTTGCTGCTGCGGAAGGCGACGGAGATCTGATCAACGGCAGAGGAGACGCTTATTGCGGCATGCTCAACTGTTCGTACAACCTCGGAATGAGACACCTCAAGGGATATATCCCCGAGTATCCTGTCGGAACATCCGACGATATCGCGGAGATGATAGCCCGCTTCGTACCGATCGCAAGAGCGGTCATCGGCGTCAAGAACCTCAAGATCATCACCTTCGGACCTCGTCCCCAGGACTTCTTCGCCTGCAATGCCCCGATAAAGGGACTATATGAGATGGGAATCGAGATCGAGGAGAACTCCGAACTTGACCTGCTCGTCAGCTACAAGCAGCATGCCGGAGATCCCAGGATCAAGGACGTCTGCGACGACATGGCCAAAGAGATGGGAGAAGGCCGTTACTATCCCGAACTTCTGGAGAGAATGGCTCAGTTCGAGCTCACGCTTCTTGACTGGGCAGATCAGCACAAGGGAGCCAGAAAGTATGTTGCTTTCGCTGACAAATGCTGGCCTGCATTCCCGGAACAGTTCGGCTTTGAGCCTTGCTTCGTGAACTCCAGACTCGCGTCCAGAGGCATCCCGGTCTCCTGCGAAGTCGATATCTACGGAGCACTGTCCGAGTATATCGGAGCCTGCGTAAGTTCCGATGCAGTCACGCTCCTCGACATCAACAACTCTGTGCCGAAGTCCATGTGGGAAGAGAGCATCAAGGGCAAATATGACTATGTTCTCACTGATACGTTCATGGGATTCCACTGTGGAAATACGCCCAGCTGCAAGATGTGCGCTGACAGAGCGATCAAGTATCAGCTGATCCAGCACAGGCTTCTTGAGCCGGAAGGATCCGAGCCTGATTTCACCAGAGGAACACTGGAAGGCGACATCGCCCCCGGCGACATCACTTTCTTCCGTCTGCAGTGCGACAGTGACGGCGTTCTCCGCTCCTATATTGCGCAGGGCGAGATACTGCCGGTAGCGACCGGAAGCTTCGGCGGGATCGGCGTATTCGCCATCCCCGAGATGGGTCGTTTCTACAGACACGTCCTCATAGAGAAGAGGTTCCCGCACCACGGCGCAGTTGCATTCGGACATCACGGAGCATCCCTCTTTGAGGTGTTCAAGCTTCTGGGAGTCGGCGACATTCAGTACAACAGACCGAAGAGCCTGCCTTATCCCACCGAGAATCCCTTTGCATGATCCATTCTGAACAAGACTTAATGTAAAGAGCAGGGCCCCCGTCTCAAAAAGGCGAGGGCCCTGCCGCAGAAACTGACAGTTTTAAAACGGAGTAATAATGCCAGATAACAGAACCATATTCACGGGAAAAGAATTCAGCGGACTGAGATACGGCGCCGAGACAGTGTCCGGGTTCTTTTTCGAAGACTGTACTTTTGACGACTGCACATTTGATGCGACGACATTTGAAAACTGCACTTTCAGAAGCTGCCTTTTCATCAGATGCGCATTCGTTATGCCTGCTGCCAGAAACACGGACATGAGGTTCTGTGACTTTAAAAAGTGTGTGCTTTTAGGCGTAAGTTTCATGAGCTTCGTAAATGACGAGCATATCCGCAAACCCGTCAATTCCATTGAGGACAGCAGACTTACGAACTGTCTGTTTCATGATATGTCATTTCCAGGTCATGATTTCAGCAGCAACAAGTTCTCCAAATGCGAGTTTTCCGAATGCCACCTGAGAGGGGCGGTGTTCAGGGGATGCATCCTCGGCGGTACGTCATTTTCCAACAGCGATCTGAGAGAGGCTGATTTCAGGGGATCCGAGGGTTATGCGATAGATATCTTCAATGATAAGCTTAGGGGAGCGAGGTTCTCGCTGCCTGAAGCAATGGACCTTCTCGCGGCTCTGGACATAAAGATCGAATAAGTATTGACAATCTTCAAGGCTCAGTTTGTATTGTTAGCAAGTTAACATGCTAAACCGTTGAAAAGAGAAGTAACCTGCATTACGGGAATCCAGAGAGCTTTCGGATGGTGTGAGGAGAGCATTCGCGCGCAGGCGAATGGACTTTTGAGGGCTGTTTCGATTTAAAGTAGAGGCAAACGGGAACTTCACCCGTTATCAATGGAGCGCGTATGATGGTACGCGAAGCGAGAGGGTATTCGAAGAGAATATCAATTTGGGTGGTATCGCAGAAGTTTCCCATTAGGGACAGAAGCTTTTTTATTCTATCTGCCGCCTTGCTTTCAAATGAGAGGAGAATAAGGAATGAAAACTCTGAAAAAGATCCTGAGCAGCTGAAAACGGGAAGATTAATGAAAACCTTCCGCACTGTGCAGTGCGGAAGGTTTTTCACTGTAAAAGTGTTCATTTGACGTATTCAGAGAATCCCATTTTTGCGAGCGGGATACGCAGACGGCGGAGCGCTTTGGCTTCGATCTGTCTGATCCTTTCTCTTGTAACACCCAGTTTCTTGCCGACCTGTTCAAGAGTTTTCGGATTTCCGTCATCCAGGCCGAAACGCATCCTGATGACGTCTTCCTCTCTCTTTGAGAGGATGGACAGGGCCTCAGAGAGCTGTTCCTTAAGCAGTGTCTGATCCACGGAATCGCTTAATGTTACTTCCTTGTCATCGGCGACAAAGTCGGACAGGGTGCTGTCTTCCTCTTCTCCAACGGGAGAGTCGAGAGATACGGTGTCCTGCGACGCCTTGATGATGTCCTTGACCTTGTCTTCCGTGAGTCCCATGGCTTCTGCCAGTTCGGATGTAGTGGGTTCACGTCCGGTCTCGGAAGTGAGCCTCGCGGCTGCTTTCTTGTATTTGTTGATCGACTCAACCATATGCACCGGGACTCTGATCGTTCTTCCGTCATCGGCTATAGCCCTGGTGACAGCCTGCCTGATCCACCATGTGGCATATGTAGAGAATCTGAATCCTTTTGTATAGTCGAATTTCTCGATGGCTTTGATCAGCCCGAGATTGCCTTCCTGAATGAGGTCTGAGAGAGGAAGCCCTCTGCCAATATATCTTTTTGCGATCGATACGACCAGCCTAAGGTTGGACTCAGCAAGGAACTGACGGGCTTTGAGATCACCGTCCTTTGCTTTGCGCGCAAGTTCCAGTTCCTCATCCGGAGCAAGCAGGTGGTATCTTCCCATCTCCTTGAAATACATCTTAACGCTGTCATCGGTAGCATAAGACAGGTCAGCTATGACTGCTTCGTCCTGTTCCTGCTGAAGCGAGACATCGTCCGCCTCATTTTCATAATCTTCGACGATCTCTATGTCATGTCTCTCAAACGTGTCATAGAGTTTGTCGATCTCTTCTTCTTCAAAGTCAAGGTCTTCAAGTATGGAATTGATCTCGGATCCTGACAGTTTTCCGTCTCTTTTTCCTTTCTCGATCAGTGCACGGACCTTGTCTTTCTTTTCACTCATTTACGCTATGCCTCCTAAGTGTGCTTTTATCCTTCTGATTAATGATACGCAGTATCAGAGAAAAAACCTTTTTCAGGTCTGCGCTCATCTGTATATCCATTTGGAAGGGATAAAAAAGAGCCAGGGGGCGGTGAGAAGGGAGAGATTCCGCGCTGCAAGAGAAGCGATATCGACTTCCAGTCCGTTCTTCCTGAGTATAGTCCGGTCTATAAAGTATATGAGCAAAGCGGACAGGAAAACGGCTGCAAGCGTGGAGAGAAAGCTCTCGATATTGTAGAAAGGATCCATAGAGAGGCCATAGCCGATGCGGTCAGAAAAATCCGGGAAGTATTTCCCGCATATCAGCATTTCAAGAAACAGGAATAAGGCGCCCGCGATGTCTGAGATGAATCCTGCCATACAGATCTTCCATGAGTTGCGTGAACAGAATTGTTCGCGTTCGGGAAGAACTTTCAGGCTTCTGGACAGTATGAAGTTATCCCAGACATAATTCAGAGGGATAAGGACGAGCCAGAGAGGCGAAGGCACGGAAACGAGGATGAAAATGGGGAAAAGGATGTTATACAGTCTGGTTTTTCTCTTCAATTCAGTTTCTCCTAAGGTATATCCGTATAAAGATGCCGGAAAGAGGTTTCCGGCATCGGTAATGTTACTTTCTGCTGTCAGCGGGTCAACTACTCATGACTAAAGTCACGAGCTTGTACCAGCCCGGTGGTTTTCGGCTGTATGCCTCCCACCTTTGTCTTAACCGTTAGACTTTATCCTGTCAGTCCATATCTGACAGACTGGCGGTACATCGTGGGGTGATTGACTGCACCCCGCCTGCAGGAGCATGCTC
>CACYBC010000034.1 GCA_902772615.1 uncultured Ruminococcus sp. | reverse complement strand
CCAGACTCTCGTTCTCCTTGACTCTGACTTCCGACACTTTTATCCCTCCCTTGCCTAGGAATTTCGTACCTTGACATTATAAACGCGTATCCTAAGGCTGTCAAGAAAAATGCCTGTTTTCCCTTACCATATGAGGAGAATCAAACAACTTTCCTCAGGCATCAGTCCTTTTCCAGCCCCGCGGCTTTTGCGATCTCCATGATCGGTACGGAGAGCAGTGCCAGTCCGACACCGTACAGATAGTAATTCACAGGAAGTACAGTCAGTTCAAAGAGCACCCTCAGAGGAGTGAACAGCACCAGTGCCGTAAGTCCCACTGAGATGACTGCCGACAGGTCCAGCATCCTGTTCCCGAACGGGTTTCTGCGGAACAGAGAGTGATGGCTGCGCATATTGAAGCTCTGAACTATCTCTGCCACGGCCATCGTCATAAAGCACAGAGTCTGACCTCCCGATACGCTGCCGGTCGCCTTCTTGCCAAGCCAGAACGCAAGCAGCGATACTGCTCCGAAATATATCCCCTGAAGAATGACCTTGATACCGAATCCTCCGGAGAAGATGCCTTCCGTGCGCTTTTTGGGTCTCTTTTCCATGACATCATCATCCACCGGTTCCATCCCGAGAGAAATTGCCGGCAGGCTGTCGGTGAGGAGGTTCAGCCACAGCAGCTGCATGGACAGCAAGGGCGCTTCCCTCCAGATGAGCATTGCAAAGAAGACCACAAGTATCTCACCTATATTCGTACCAATGAGGTAGCCCACTACCTTCCTGATGTTGTCAAAGATCCCTCGTCCCTGACGGACCGCCTCCACTATCGTCGCAAAGTTGTCGTCGGTGAGGGTCATATCCGCTACCCCCTTGGCTACATCGGTACCTGTTATTCCCATCGCACAGCCGATATCTGCAGCCTTGAGCGCAGGCGCATCGTTGACCCCGTCTCCCGTCATGGCAGCAACTTCTCCTAATTTCTGCCATGTTTTGACTATCCTGATCTTGTTCTCGGGAGTGACTCTGGCATACACGGCGATATTTCTCGCCCTGTTGAGCAGTTCATCATCGCTCATGGCATCCACCTCGACTCCGGTCACAGCTTCATCTGTATCCGTGAGTATCCCGAGTTCCCTGGCTATCGCCGAAGCAGTAATCACATGGTCTCCGGTGATCATAACCGGTTTTATTCCCGCCTGTCTGCAGAGGCTGACCGCCTCCTTGACCTCCGGTCGAGGCGGATCGATCATTCCGACGAGTCCGAGGAGGATAAGATCCCTTTCTACCTCTTCCGGCTTCGGATCCTGAGGCACCGCGTCCAGTTTTCTGTATGCTACCGTTATGACTCTCAGCGCATCCTCACCCATTGCTCTGTTGACCGCAGCAGCCTTTTCCAGGTCTCCCGAAACGCAACGCTCTGCGATCATGTCGAATGCGCCTTTTACTATGGCTACAGGTTCGCCTCCGATCATATTGACTGTAGTCATCATCTTTCTGTCTGAATCGAAGGGAAGCTCAGCCACACGGGGATAATCCCTGTTTATCTGTTCTCTGGGCATCCCGTTTCTGTGGGCAGCCAGAACGATGCACGTTTCGGTAGGATCTCCGATATGTTTTTCGCCGTCATCCAGGAACACTACCGACCCGTCACAGCACAGCGCCCCGTACAGCAGCAGCTGCTTGATCTCTTCGGAATTGTCTGCTGTTATGACTTCAGGCTCTTCCCTGCCGTTCACCCACGCTCTGGTAAGGGTCATCCTGTTCTGCGTAAGAGTTCCTGTCTTATCCGTGCATATGACGGAAGCACTTCCCAGAGTTTCCACTGCAGGCAGGCTGCGTATTATCGCATTATGCTCGACCATCCGCTGTACGCCTATGGACAGCACTATCGTAACTATCGCCGGGAGGCCTTCCGGAATTGCTGACACCGCCAGTGAGACCGCTACCATGAATATATCCAGCGGGGACATTCCGTCGATGAGTCCGACAACAAAGACCACGGCGCAGGCTGCAAGGCATATGTAACCCAGTATCTTTCCCAGCTGAGCCAGTTTCTGCTGCAGAGGCGTCTCCTCATCGGTCTCATCGTTCAGCAGCGATGCGATCTTGCCCATCTCGGTATCCATGCCGGTCGCAGTGACGACAGCCATTCCGGTACCGTAACTCACAGAGCATCCGCTGTAGACCATGTTTATCCTGTCTCCGAGCGGGGCGTTCTCCCTGACCTCGGCATCAGGATCCTTTTCCACGGGAAGCGATTCTCCCGTAAGCGCAGCTTCCTCGACCTTAAGGTTCGATGCCCGCAGCAGACGGGCATCCGCCGGCACGAAATCTCCCGCTTCCAGGCGAATGATGTCTCCCGGCACAAGCTCTTTGGTATCTACTATCTTTTCTTCCCCGTCTCTGAGGACCCTCGCATGCGGTGTCGACATCTTCTTGAGAGCGTCAAGGGCCTTCTCGGCCTTGTTCTCCTGAAACACCCCTATGCACGCGTTGATGATCACTATTACCAGGATAAGTATCGGCTCGAAGAAACTCTCCTCTTCGCTGAAGAATGATACAGCGAAGGAGATTGCGGCAGAAATGAGAAGTATGATGATCAGGATATCCGCAAACTGAGATATGAACCTCTGGAAGAGCGTTTTGGGTGGTTTTTCCGCCAGCATATTCTCTCCGTATCTCTTCTTTCTGTCCTCGACCTCACCGGAGGTGAGACCGTTCGCCACATCCGACCCAAGTTCTTCCAGTACTCTGCCGGACGTCAGTGTGTAATGTTCCATCTTGGTTTTCCTCCCATAAAAAAAGACTTCCGCTGCATAAAATAATCGCAGCAAAAGTCTTGCTATTTATTCCGGCCCGGACGTTTCTCGTCGTGATGACGGACTCGGATCCACCATTAAGGCGTTTAGCTACTCCCTTTTACATGGACAGACTATCATATCACGTTCGTGAGCGTCAACACTTTTTTATTAGCCGTTGAAAAGAGAGTCCGCCGTTCTTTACCGTATGAGGCCACTTTTTTCCGTTCAAAGCACTTCAACAGGTATGGAATAATGCCCGTCAGCATAATCGCTCCTGTACAGGGAACAGTTCCTGATGTGTCTGGACCAGTAACTGCCTTTTGAACCCGGGTCAAGATACTCCAGAGCTCCTTTCATCGCTATGGCGTGCGTAGATATCAGAATGTTCCCTTCAGGACCTTCTTCTGCCAGATCCTCCAGAAACCGCCCCAGCCGGTCCACGACAGCATCGAGAGGCTCCATGCCTTCCGGAGCTTTTTCATTT
>CACYBC010000033.1 GCA_902772615.1 uncultured Ruminococcus sp. | reverse complement strand
TGAAGGATGCGGCGACGGACATCAGCGTGCTCTCGGACATCGGGCGCAGCGCCAACAGGTGCACACGCTATGCCGGGGAAAAGGCCGATGTTTTCAACCTCATCGACCTGGGGAACTACGCAGACCTGCAGAGCGAGAACTATCCCGAGGAATGCGCACGGATCCGCGAGCTGATGGGCGAGACAGTGCTCTATCACCGGGAAAGCGGCTGCATGCGCGACAGCACAGGCATGTCGATCTATTTCCCCGCGGAGATCAACAGCCTGGACGGACTGGAACGCTTCCAGAAATATATCTATGACATCTGCGAGAGCGACAGCGTGCGTGCACTTTATTACTATAAGCAGGCGGGCTGCCTGTCCGAGGAGCTGCAGGACTATCTGGCGACACTGACGGACAAAAAGCCGAAGTCCCTGGACGTAACACCCTTCCAGAACTTCGGAAAACCGGATGCGAGCTTCGACAGCGAAGGTTTTCTGCTGCCGGTCTCGGAGGAACAGCAGAACATGATCGTGGATTATGATCTGGAGATTGCCCGAATGGATCAGGAGTCCAACCGGCTGATCAATTACGGAAAGGACGCGGTCCTGCGTCTGGACGGCGAGGGACATCTCGTCAGCGACTTTGACGGAAGATGGGTCTGCCTGAACGGCGTGCCGCTGTACACAGAGGTCGTCTCGGCCTCGGCCTCGAGCGTGGAATACCGGGCAAAGGTGCGTTACGGCATCAAGGAGGCCAGTCTGATGATCGCGCGGGACCGGGACACGGATGAGCTGAGCATCACAGGCCTCTACCTTCAGAACAGCATGCAGAACGAGCCGCTGCTGGGTCACTCGGTCAATGAGCTGAAGAGCGGCGACCGGATCTCGCCGATCTACATGGTGACGGACTTGAAGACCGGAACGAGCACAACAGAGACAGGGAAGAGCATCCTCTTCTCGGGTCGGACGGATCTGGAATTCCGGTCGCTTCCGGAAGGGAACTATGTTGCCTCGGCGGTGATTACGGACCAGAGGGGTGACAGCTACTATTCCCAGGTTTTCGGAGCGAGCCTTGCAAACGGCAGGATAGGGGACTGGCACGTGGAAGCAAACTTCTTCGGAAGAGCGTACTGATTGTCCGTCAGGGTTCCTCGTCTTTTTCCATCGGCAGTTTTAGCTGACGAGCTGCCTCATACAGAGTAAAATCTGCCTGCGTATGGTTTTGTTTCACACCGAAAGTATATGCCGACAGCCGCCCCTTTTTCAAGGGACGGCTGCTGTTATTTCTTACAGGGAGCTTCTGCCAGATATTGGGCATTGCAAGGAGAGAAAACATATGGTATTCTGTCAACAACGGAGATAATTTTGTGGAAATGACGGAATCATGAGAAAAAGGAGGACAACACCAATGTGGAAGAAACTGACGGCAATGGCGCTTTGCCTTCTGCTCCTGTGCACGGGGACAGCAACTGCCTTGGCTGCAGAGAGCGGGACAGACGCGACAATCGTTCCCTCAGACTATTCTGATCCGGCAAACTGGTTGAAGATCCCTGAGGTCACGAAGGAAGTGGATACCTTCTATATCTATCCGACAGCCTATCTGGATTCTTCGGAAGGGGCTCCGGACGTCTGCGATATTGACAGTGAAATCCTGCGTTCCGGCGCGGCCAATACCTATGAACAACAGGCAACGGCTTATGAGACAGCTACCAATGTGTTTGCGCCTTTCTATCGCCAGGTGAATATGGTCGTGGCCTCGTCGGCCACAGCCGGGGAGAGAGATGCTTTGCTGCAGAGAGAGCCGAAGGCCGACCTGTTTGCGGCGCTGGACTATTATTTTGATAACCTGAATGAAGGCCGTCCCTTTATCCTCGCCGGGCATTCCCAGGGTTCCCAGATGATGACCTACGTACTGTCTGAATATATGCGTGAGCATCCGGATTGCTATGAGCGCATGGTGGCGGCTTATGCACTTGGATATTCTGTCACGGACAGGTTCCTTGAGGAAAACCCGCATCTGAAGTTCGCGGAAGGGGAAGATGATCTTGGTGTTATCATTTCCTGGAATACGGAAGGGGAAGGGAATGCCAACGCGGACAATTTTGTCGTGGAAGAGGGAGCCATCGCCATCAACCCGCTGAACTGGAAACGGGATGAGACCTATGCCGGTAAGGAGCTGTGCCTCGGTGCACGGATACAGAATGCCGAGACAGGCGAGTTTGAACTCATACCGGAAGCGGCGGACGCGCAGCTGAATACGAAGAGAGGCGTGGTTGTCACGCATACAGATGTCCTGGAACCGATGGATCCGGTGATGGGCTTCGGGCCGGAGAGCTATCACGGCGGGGATTATACCCTCTGGTACACAAATATTCAGGAGAATGTGCAAAAAAGGACGGATGCGTGGGACGCAAAGAACGAAGGCCGGACAGTGTCTCCGGTAGAGTAGGCGATGGCTTTTATCTCAGAAATCGACTGATAAATGATCTGCTGTCAGCAGGGGGAAAAATGATGAAACAGGACAAGGAAAACAAACTATTTCGGGAAAGTGGTACAACATGCTGCTCCACGCATTGAACGATACGGTGTCTTTTATTCAATCGGGCGGGCTGAGCGGCGCGGACTCGGACGCGGTCATCTCCGGGTCGG
>CACYBC010000032.1 GCA_902772615.1 uncultured Ruminococcus sp. | reverse complement strand
TTCCTGGTTGGGATATGCTTCATCATTTCGGGTATATCGGAGACCTTCCTGCGGATCCGTGAGCAGGTCCGCGATGAGCCTCTCACCCTCAGATCCGCCTTATCAGACATGAAGGATGGCTTCCTGTACCTTAAGAGCAACAGGGCGATGCTCGCTCTGCTGGTCGCTGTGCTGTTCATAAACTTCTTCTTCAGTCCGCTGACAGCGAATTTCCTGCCTTTCTTCGTCAGAACCGACCTTGCCGGCGCGCAGTCATATCTTCTGGATGACGTGCTGACGCCGGAACTGTGGTCCTCCGTCTTCGGGATGTGCATCGGAATAAGCACGCTGCTCGGCGCGGCCGTTCTCAGCGCCGCAAAGCAGAGCGAAAAGTGCGGCAGGAAGATCTCCTTCCTGCTCTGCGCGCTTGCAGCCGTAAATATAGTTCTGACAGCATGTTATATCATCTTCGTCGGCAGAGGCGGCCCGATTAATGTCTTCCTAATCGCCTTCACGCTGGGATGCCTTGCTATAGGCTACATCGTATCCGGGATCAACATACCGGTGAGCACGGCGGTGATGAGACTGGTGGACCGCAGCATGCTCAGCAAGGTCAACAGCATCACCAGCATCGGATCGCAGGGAATGGTCCCGATCTCGTCAGTGCTGTCCGGTGCTGTCCTGGAGAAGTTCGGAGCCTCCGCTCTTCTTATCTTCTGCACAGCCGGTTTCGCGCTGACGGCAGGCTTCACAGCATTTAACAAGGATATTCAGGAACTATAACATCAGTGTTTTCAAAGATCCCGGAAGGTTCGGCGCCTTCCGGGATCTTTACTTATATCTTTCAGTTTTTGGGACTGTACATCACCTTCGAGAACTGATGGATTATCTCCACAACATCATCTCCGGGGATGGGGGAGCCGCTGTTGAGCCATTCCAGCAGGAAGTCCAGAGCACCGGCGTTGTGGAAGTAGGCCTTGTGATACATGAACGGGTCGCTGGAAGGACCAACCGTCAGGTCGACATGCGCCTTGATTATCAGAGCTCTGTAGTTTTCGCTCTTTTCGCAGGTGCAGAACCTGCGCACCGTGGGCTCACTGAGGAACCTTTTGAGATATTCCCTGATCGCGCTCCTGGAGACTCCGCCGTCTTCCAGGGGCAGGTCCCACTGGGTGCCGTAGCCTTCAAAGACTCTCACGACACCTTCCCAGAGCACCTCTCTGATCAGGTTGTCCATATACTCGTAATGCGCGTAGAAAGTGGAGCGGTTCACCTTAGCCTTTTTGCACAGCTCCACCACCGAGATATCCTCCGGTTCCTTAGTCTGGAAAAGCTCCAGAAAAGCCTTCTTGATCTTCTCTTTGCTCCTGTCGGCGCGCACCACTCTCTTATCCATTTCAGACCTCTGAAAGAATTCCGACAGTTGTCGGTTTTTTGTTTGTTGTTTCACATTATAGCGAAATCTATAATCATTTTGAAGCCGGTCCATCGGATCGGTTTCAGTGTATCCACATGAGAAATGACCGACAGAGGAACAAAGATGAGCAGACTTACGATAAGAACGAAAAGCCAGGCTCAGGAACTCGTGGACAGCATGTTCGCCGGTATGGAGAAAAGGATCTCCGCCAGCCCGGACGGACTGTGTCCGATAGATATCACTCTCAGTTTCCTGAATCTGTGCCACGCGCAGTCCTGCGGAAAGTGCACTCCGTGCCGCATAGGCCTCGGACAGCTGTCAGCCCTCCTTAAGAGCGTGCTGGACGGGGAGGCAGACCTTTCGGTACTGGACGAGATCAGGACCACCGCGCAGACCATATTCGACAGCGCCGACTGCGCCATCGGATTCAACGCAGCCTCTCTCGTGCTCAACGGCCTGACAGCCTTTGAGGACGACTTCCGCGAGCATGTGCTCAACCACAGCTGCCTTGCGACGCACAGCTACACGATACCCTGCGCGAGCCACTGCCCGGCAGGCGTGGATGTACCCGGATACATCGCGCTGATCGCGGACGGACGTCCCGAGGACGCCGTGAGGCTCATCAGAAGAGACAATCCTTTCCCGACGGCCTGCGGCTACATATGCGAGCATCCCTGCGAGGCGAGATGCCGCCGCGGCATGATCGACGACCCGATCAACATCAGAGGTCTCAAGAAATACGCGGTCAACAAGTCAAAGGATGTCCCGAATCCTCCCTGCGCGGAAGACACA
>CACYBC010000031.1 GCA_902772615.1 uncultured Ruminococcus sp. | reverse complement strand
TTTTAATTTGCAAAACACAGAAGAATTGGAGGCAGGCGCTCCTCCCACGACTGAAGTCACGGGTCTCCGCGCCTGATTTAGAATGAATTCACTGTTTACTTCATGATATATTTATAATATCAGGGAATACAGTTTTTTCGAGGACCAATTTTATGGACAGAAATGTTATCACAGCCGGAAAGGATACATTAGTATTCGTTGAGGCAGACAAGTGCTATAAAGTGTTTGGGCCAGATTCTGACAAGGCAACCGTTCTGAATGAAGCACTGAACCAGGCCCTTGTCGAGGAGACCGGGCTTCACATACCGAAACTGTTCGAAGTTACTACGGTTGACGGGAACTGGGCTATCGTATCACAGTACATACGCGGGAAGACTATGGCCGAACTTCTCGACATGTATCCGGAAAAAGAGGATGTGCTTCTGACACGTTTTGTCGATATCCAGAGAGAAATACAGTCAAAGCGGTGTCCCCTGCTGACCAAGCACAGGGACAAGATGAACAGGAAGATATCCGAGACAGATCTCTCTGCTACCCTGCGTTATGATCTTCACAACAGAATAGAGTCTTCTCCGAGATATAATGACCTCTGCCATGGCGACCTTGATCCGTCAAACGTCATAATCAACGAGGACGATGAGGCTTATATCATAGACTGGTCTCACGCCACTCAGGGGAACCGTGAAGCTGACGCGGCAAGAACTTTCCTGCTGTTTCTGCTTGACGGCAAAAAAGAACGCGCAAAGAAGTATCTGCGGACATATTGCGGCAGGACCGGCTGCTCAAGGAAAGAGATACTGGGATGGATCCCGATCCTGGCCGCTTCACAGTCAGTAAAAGGTATCCGGCATCAGACAGATTTCCTGCACAGTCTGATCTATCTCAAGGAAGAAGAATTGGAGTCACTGGATGAGTAGTTTTGAGACCCGTATACAATACATCAAGTATCAAGTCCTGAAAGAGGTCGCTAAAGAAGCCTGGGAACAGAATCTGGTCGAAAACGTTCTGGACATACCCAAGAAGATCATTCCCGGCAAGACGCCGACCATGCGCTGCTGCGTTTATAAGGAACGTGCTATCCTTCAGGAGAGAGTCAAACTCGCCATGGGCGGCGACAGAGCCAATCCCAACATAATCGAAGTCATCGATATCGCGTGCGACGAGTGTCCGATAGGCGGATATGAAGTCACCAACACGTGCAGAGGATGTCTCGTACAGAGGTGCAAGGTTGCATGTCCAAAAGACGCCATCTACTTTGATTCGAATCATCAGGCACATATAGACAAGTCCAAATGCATCAACTGCGGAGCCTGCGCCAGAGCGTGCCAATACACGGCCATAATAAACAGGAAGCGCCCCTGCGAGAACGCATGTGCTGTCAAGGCAATAGAGGCAAATGAAGATCAGGCTGCCAGGATAGACCCCGATAAATGCATAAACTGCGGTGCCTGCATATCACAGTGTCCGTTCGGCGCCATAATGGATAAGTCTTTTATCCTGGATGCGATCGATTACATCATCAAGAGCGAGAACAACACCAACTTCAAGGTTTACGCTCTGATCGCACCGGCGATCGCCGACAGTTTCAGGGAATTCAAACTTGGTCAGGTCATAGCAGGCCTTAAGAAGCTCGGTTTCTATGATGTGATCGAAGTAGCGAAAGGCGCAGATCTCGTAGCATATGATGAAGCGAAGGAACTTGATGAGAAAGGATTCCTTCTCTCCTCCTGCTGTCCTGCATTCGTGGATTATGTCCGGAAGAACTTCCCTGCACTGGCCGAAAACATCTCTTCCAATCTTTCTCCCATGGGGGCGATCGCGAAGAAACTGAGGGAGGACGACGAAGACTGCAGGCTGGTCTTTATCGGTCCGTGTACCGCGAAAAAGGCGGAGATCATGCAGGACAGGATAAAGGATCTCGTTGATGTAGCACTGACCTTTGAGGAGCTGCAGGCTCTTTTTGACAGCAGGGATATCGATCTGGGGTCTCTTGAGGAAAACGATATCAATCAGGCTTCCTACTACGGCAGGGTATTTGCCAGGTCCGGAGGACTTACGGAGGCCATCAGACAGGGACTCTCAGAAATCGGTTCATCTCTGGAGCTGAAGCCCGAGACATGCAGCGGTATAGAGACGTGCAGGATAGCGATGCTCAAACGGTCGAAAGGTCTGCTGCAGAGCAACTTTGTGGAAGGAATGGCCTGCACCGGAGGATGCATCGGTGGAGCCGGTACGCTCCAGAAATTCGGGATCAAAAAGGAAAACATTGACTCTTACGCAAAAAACAGCACATTTGAGACTATAACCCAAAGCGTCAGCACTGATCTCGGTCAGTGACAAATAACTGCCTAAGGAGAGAACAGCATGATACCGATCAATAACGATTGGGAGTTCACTGCAGAATGGGATGATTCATTCCTCGAGTATACATCAGAAGGTATTCCTGTAAGGATACCTCACACTGTTACGGAGCTTCCCCTTCACTATGCAGACAGCGGAGACTATGAGATGGTCAGCGGTTACCGCAGGAAGATCACCGTGCCTCAGGAAGCCGCAGGCAAGCGTCTCTTTGCTGTTTTCGAAGCAGCTGCGCACATCGCCACTGTGTATGTCGACCGCAGGGAGATCATGACACACCTCGGCGGATATACCTCTTTTGAAGTCGAACTGACAGATCACGGTGTACCGGGAGAGGAGATAGAGCTTGCCGTAAAACTCGACAGCACCGAGAACCCGGCCATCCCTCCTTTCGGTTTTGTCATAGATTACCTGACATACGGAGGCATTTACCGCCCTGTCTGGCTGGATGTCAGAGAGAGTGTTTACATCTCAGATATTTACGTAACTACCCCTGACCTTCAGACTGCCGAAGTTGCGATCACTGTCTCGGACGGCTCATCGCCCAAAGGCATCCTGAACATCACGGACAGCAGCGGAGAACTTTGTGCTTCTGTTCCCGTGGATTCAGGAAAGATGACTGTCAGTCTTCCGGATGCGGCTGTCTGGGATACTGACTCTCCTGTCCTGTATGATCTTGGCGTTACTCTGGAAAATGGTGCCTCCAGGACCGTATCATTTGGTTTCAGGACGGCGCAGTTCCGTTCCGACGGATTCTACCTCAACGGAAAACGGACATTCATGCACGGACTGGACAGACACCAGAGCTACCCTTATGTCGGATATGCGGTATCTGACAGCCTGCAGGTGGAGGACGCGCGCATACTAAAGCAGGAACTTGGGTGCAATGCCGTCAGGACCTCCCATTATCCCCAGTCACAGTCATTCATCGATGCCTGTGACAGACTGGGACTTCTGGTATTCACCGAGATACCCGGGTGGCAGCATATAGGCGACAGTTCCTGGAAAGACGTCGCCTGCAAGCAGGTCGAGGAGATGGTCCTTCAGTACCGAAACCACCCTTCCATTGTGCTGTGGGGAGTCAGGATAAACGAGAGCCAGGACGACGATGAATTCTACGAGCGCACAAACCGCATCGCCCATGAACTGGATCCCAGCCGTCAGACCTCCGGTGTGAGATACATCAAAAAGAGCCACCTGCTGGAGGATGTTTACGCATTCAATGACTTCACGCATTCCGGAAAAAACGAGCCCATAACCCAGAAATCAAAAGTTACGCCGGACATGTCAAAAGGCTTCCTCATCTCCGAATCCAACGGGCATATGTTCCCGACCAAATCCTTCGACAAGGTGGAGGACCGCCAGGAGCACGCCCTGCGGCATGCCCGCGTAATGAATGCCGCCATGTCCACCGGAGAGCATGCCGGATGTTTTGAATGGTGCATGTTCGATTATCCCACCCACAAAGACTTCGGATCCGGTGACAGGATCTGCTATCACGGTGTCATGGATGCATTCAGAAATCCAAAACTGGCCGCCAGCGTCTACGCCATGCAGCAGGATGATGTTCCCGTACTTGAAGTTGGCTCCACCATGGATATAGGAGACTATCCCGGAGGGATGCTGGGCAAAGTCTATGCTTTCACCAACGCAGACAGCGTCCGCCTGTACAAGAACGACGCATTCGTGCAGGAATTCAGCAATACTGACTTCACCTCACTGAAGCACGGTCCCATTCTGATCGATGACACGATAGGAGACCTTCTGAGATCGCAGGATGGATACTCAGGGAAACTTGAAAAACTTCTTCATGACTGTCTGGTTTCTGCGTCCGTCCACGGGATAAATGACATGCCTCTTCGTGACAAACTGAAGCTGGCCTGGATCATGATGAGATACAAGATGACATATTCCGACGCGGCAGAACTGTACGGGAAATACGTCAGCAACTGGGGCGGGGATGCCACGGTATGGAGACTTGACGCAGTAAAAGACGGAAAAGTTCTAAGTTCCAGAACGCTCACTCCTTCCTCCGAACTGCACCTGGAAGTCAGGACCAGTTCCGCCGAACTGAAAGAAGGCGCTACGTACGATATGGCTGCTGTCAGGATAAGGATCCTGGACGGCAACGGAAATACCGCACACTATGCGCAGCTTCCCGTGACTTTCTCGGCAGAAGGACCCATCAACATCGTTGGACCGGAGTGCTCCACCGCAGAAGGCGGGATGACAGGAACATATATCAGGACAACCGGCGCTCCGGGCGAAGGCAGACTCACAATAAGCGTCCCCGGGCTCAAGCCTGCGGAACTGTTTTTCACAGTCAGATGATTTACTGAATACACAAAGACTCCCTGCTCCGATCTCTCAGAGCAGGGAGTCTTCTATGAAGGGAGAAATAGCAATCGATCTGACAGTCAGCCTGTCACCTTCCGAGGTATCTTCCGAGGAATTCTCTTGTTCTCTCGTTTTGGGGATCAGTGAACACCTCTTCCGGAGAGCCTTCTTCCATGATTATGCCGTCATCCATAAATACTACTCTGTTGCTGACCTGTCTGGCGAAGGTCATCTCATGGGTAACGACCGCCATGGTCATTCCCTGTCCGGCCAGATCCCTCATCACATCCAGGACCTCACCTACAAGTTCAGGATCCAGAGCTGAAGTCGGCTCATCAAAAAGGATCACCTCAGGATCCAGAGCCATTGCTCTGGCTATCGCGACACGCTGTTTCTGACCGCCCGAAAGCTGGCGCGGTCTCGCGTTGCAGTAAGGAGCCATTCCCACTCTTGACAGTATCTGCAGGGCATATTCTTCCGCTTCTTCCCTGTCTCTGTGCAGGACCCTGGTCTGACCCAGAGTACAGTTTTCCATAACTGTCAGGTTATCGAAAAGATTGAATGACTGGAATACCATTCCGACCTTTGCCCGGTATGAATACACATCTTTACCGAGTTCCGTGATGTCCCTTCCCCGGTAAAGGATCGACCCCGCCGTAGGAGTCTCCAGCAGATTGATGCATCTCAGGAGCGTGCTCTTGCCCGAACCGGAAGGTCCGATGATCGAGATAACATCCTGCTGATTGATCTCAAAATTGATATCTTTCAGAACAGGGTTTGTTCCGAAAGTCTTGGAAAGATGCCTGACTTCAAGGATCGGTTCTCTGTCCATTCTCTCAGTCCTTTCCCGTATAGTCGCGGCTGCGCTCTCTAAACAGTTCATCCGATCCCGGATTGCGGTAGACTCCGGAGGTGAGAGTCAGAGGATCGGCAACCACCAGTTCAAAACTGCTGCTGCCCTCAAGCCGCTGTTCCATCCTTCTCAGGAGGAACGACGATATCAGTGTCATCGTGAGATATCCGATCATCTCTATGACAGCGGAGGGGAAATACAGGTACGTTGCCCCGACCACCCCTCTGTGAGCCGCAAAGAAGTCAGTGAAACTGATCATGAACATGACCGATGTATCCTTGAGATTGATTATGAAATTGTTGCCTATCTGGGGCAGTATGCTTCTCACAGCCTGCGGCAGTATCACATACATCATCGCCTGCACATGCGTAAGGCCTATAGCCATCGCGCCTTCTACCTGTCCCGGATCGACAGAGATGATACCGCCTCTGACTGATTCAGTCATATATGCTCCTGTATTCACGGAAACTACCAGTATCGACGCAGCCCAGACGCTTGAGAAACGGGCTGCTCCGTCGGTGAAATACGGAAGCGCGTAGTAGATGAAAACAGCCTGCAGCACCATGGGCGTCCCGCGGAACAGTTCGACGTATGCTCTGATAACCCCACGTACGCATTTGACAAGTGCCCTTTTTCTGAACGGGTCTCTCGGGTCAAAAGGAATCGTGTTAAGCACTCCGCATACAAATCCGATCACACAGCCGAGCACCGTTCCGATGAGAGCCAGCAATAAGGTATTCTTCATACCTGAAAGGTATATCGGATAGTACTTGGAACATAATCTGAGCACATCCTGAAGAAGCTGTGAGAACTTACTCATGATACGATCAATCCTCCGAGAGCGGCTGGATGGATATGGCGTATGCCATCAGTTCATTGAAGTCGTTTGCATTCATCTTGTCCAGTACGGAATCTATCTTGTTTTTGAGCTCTGTGTTTCCCTTTTTTACGGAGACACCGATGTTCACATTCTCAGCTCTTTCTTCTTCGGTAAAGGTGAAATCCCCGTCCGTTCCCGTGAAGTCAAGTATCACCATATCAGGGTACGCTATTACGGCTGCCTGGGCAGTAGGAGTATCCGTGCAGACGAAATCCACCGCTCCTGTTTCCAGAGCCATCAGCATTGCGGGAGTCGTCTCTGTTGCCGTCTGGATATCAGCGCCTTCGATCTGGGCAAGGCATACATCATACCAGATCGTGCCCATCTGAGCCGTGCACTTTCCTCCGGACAGATCATTTATTCCTTTCGCGGTAGCAAACGGACTGTTCTCAGTCGTAAGGCATACGATGGTAGCGTAGAAATACGGGCCAGCGAAATCGACTTCCTTTGAGCGTTCAGTGGTCATCGACTGCCCCGCTATGACGCAGTCAAAAGTCCCTGACTGAACTCCGGGCACAAGGGAATCCCAGTCTGACTGGATGATCTCCAGTTCCCACCCGTTCTCCTCGCAGATCTTTTTTGCGATCATGACGTCGTAGCCGTTTGCATAGGCGCCGGGTACATTCGATACCGGTACCGCTCCGTTGCTGTCGTCATTCTGCAGCCAGTTGTATGGCTCATAAGCGCATTCCATCGCCACAGTCAGTACCCCGTCATCTACTCCGGTCTCTTTGGAAGTACCGCAGGAAGTCATCAACAGGGCTACAGCCAGTGCGAGCATTATTGAAACGAACCTTCTGATG
>CACYBC010000030.1 GCA_902772615.1 uncultured Ruminococcus sp. | reverse complement strand
GGGCAAGCCCAAGGAAGAGGAACACAAGGTCTACGGCATCGTGGAGTCGCTGTATGATTACTTTCACAGGAATCCGGACTCGATGCCAGCATTCTATGTTGAGACCGCATTCTCGGAAGGCGTTGACCGCGCGGTCACCGATTATATATCCGGAATGAGCGATGATTATGCCACCGGTAAGTTCGAGGACCTGTTCATACCCAAGTCCTGGCCGGTGCACCTTACCTGATCTGAGCAGACACATTATGAAACGGAAAGGAGGAAGGATAGATGCCGCTGCCGCAGGAATTCATAGATGAGCTCCACGAGAGAAACGATATCGTGGATGTAATAGGATCTTATGTGAGCCTGAATCACAGAGGCAGGCTCTATACCGCTCTCTGCCCGTTCCACAATGAAAAGACTCCGAGCTTCACGATCTTCCCGGAGACCAGCAGTTTCTACTGTTTCGGCTGCCATGAGGGAGGAGATGTCATCTCTTTCGTCATGAAGTATGAGAACCTGGAATATATGGAAGCTGTCAGGCTCCTGGCGGACAGGGCGGGAATGACTCTGCCTGACGGGACCGATCAGAGCGCGGCTCAGAGAAAGAAACGCATATTGGAAGCCAACAGGGCTGCTGCGAGATTCTTCTTCTCTCAGCTCAATACGGAGCAGGGCAGAAAGGCGAGGATCTATCTCAGGGACAGAGGACTTGAGGACAGGACCATCGCGAAATACGGGATAGGATATGCTCCGGATACCTGGGACTCGCTCAAAAAGCATCTCAACGAAAAGGGATTCACCAATGACGAGATAGTGGACGCAGGGCTCTGTTCCAGGACACAGAAGGGGAATGTCGTGGACTTCTTCCGCGAACGGGTGATGTTCCCGGTGATAGATCTGCGCGGGCAGATCATCGCTTTCTCCGGCAGGACGATAGCGGATGATCCGAGGAAGTACCTCAACACAAGGGATACCTCCGTATTCAAGAAGAGCAGGACGCTTTTCTCATTCAACTTCGCCAAGAACTCTGACCAGCACCGGCTGATCCTCGTGGAAGGCCAGATGGACGTCATATCTCTGTGGCAGGCCGGCTTCACCGAAGCCGTTGCCACGCTGGGCACCGCCATCACGGAGGAGCATGCGCAGCTCATCTCAAGATATGTGAATGATGTCCTGCTCTGCTATGATTCCGACGAGGCAGGGCAGAGAGCTACAAGAAGGGCGATAGACATCCTGCGCGCTGCCGGAATAGATACAGGCGTCATCGAAGTCGTCGGAGCAAAGGACCCCGACGAGCTCATCAAGAAATCCGGAGCAGCCGCGTTCCGCGCTCTTATAGACAGAGCCAGCGGTTCCATGGAGTATGAGCTCAGCAAAGCTCTCAGGAAATATGACATAGAGCAGCCGGAAGACAGAGTGAAATACATCGACGAGGCAGTATCGATCCTCTCAAGAAGCGCGTCCGTCACGGAGACGGAGGTCTGGGCCGGAAAGGTCTCCCAGCAGACAGGAGTGGACAAGAACACCATCATATATTCCGTGCAGAGGAAAAGACAGGCGAAAAGAGCTTCCGACGCCCGGAAGGAGAACGGCAGGTTCGCCCAGAGCATAGGAGAGAGATATAATCTGAGATCCTATGACAGGGACAAGCTTGGAGCTGTTTCCGCAGAGAGAAGGCTCGTGGCGCTGCTTTGCGCGCATCCGGATCTCTGCAGATCCATCAGGGAACGGGTAAGCGGGTCCGATTTCACAGCCCCTGAGGTCGGGGCTATATTCGACGCGGTCTGCGGTCAGATAGAAGACAGCGAGTTCTCCGGTTTCGCATCGCTCACGTCCGTCCTGGACCAGACTCAGGTATCAGCCCTGGCAGGAATGATCGCCGAGAGCAGCTCTGTGCAGTATAAACCGCAGGATGCTGATTTCTTCATCGACAAGATACTGGAGAACAGATCAAAGGTCTCAAAGGATGACCTCGTCAACATGTCGGCGGAAGACATAAACAGGATGATCAGAAACAGAAAGAAATAGAGATACGGGGGGGTCATATGAGCAAGGTCAGATGTCTCTACTGCGACACTGTATTTGAGTACAGCGGCCAGAACAGATGCCCGAGCTGCGGCGCGTCGCTCTCAGGCAATCCTGACGCTGAGAAGGCGGTCCTGGAAGAGAAGGAGAGAACAGAGAATGCCGAAAGGTTCAGGCAGCAGCTCATCGGATCCGCTGCCGAGCGGGCAGACAACGCCGAAAGGACCGGCAGATTCATAAACAGAGTGTTCCTGCCGATCTTCATTATCATCTTCATAGCAGTTTTCGCCGTGATACTGATATCTTTTCTAACGATGAGTAATATGTTCTTCTGGTGACAATGGTGCAGTACCGATAATAAGAGAGCTCCGCAGACTGAAGTCTGCGGAGCTTTTGTTTTTATCAGTTGCGGAAAAACTATTTCTGTGAAGCCTGTGCGTTTCTGTTCTTCAGATACCATATCAGAATGATCGCGATGTCGAGGAACAGGGGAAGAGAGAAGACGGTAAACAGCGTCTGGTAGCCGTAGCGCGCGGCGATGCTGCCGTTTATCAGATTTCCGAGCACCAGGCCTACATCGGAACCGATGTAGGATGATGAACTTGCGGCTCCTCTGCGCTCAGGCGGCGTGACCTTCATGACAAGAGCCTGCAGAAGCGATACTGTCGCTGAATAACCGATGGAGTTGAATATGCCGTATAAGACCAGATCCATGAATGTGTGGGCTCTGGCGAAGATGTTCATCGCTATGAACAGGCTGAACAGGGTGACTATCAGCACTTTCTCCGTGCCGAAACTGTCGGCAAGAGTGCCGAACAGAGGCCTGAGCACCAGCATCGCCACAGAACTGACTATGAAATAGTACTCAACGTTCGGGATGCCGCGCTCATTGATGTGCAGCATCATGAAGCTGGTAGTCGCCGAAACGCAGAAGTTCATGATGAGCAGCGCTATGATGGGGATGATGGCCTCCATCGCGATGATGGAATTCATGGAAAGCTTGAACTTGCTGTATTCTCTCGGCTCTTCCTTGAGGAAGAATGTAAGGACGATACCTGCGGCGACTACTATGGCCGCGGAGATGTACAGGGTCCTGAAGCCGTAATTCTCAGACAGCTTGAGCCCGAGACCGGGGCCTATGAGCCTGGGGAATATCTGGGACATCGCAAAAGCAGCGACACCGCTGGTGAGATGCTCCTGATCCAGCGTCTCGGCGGACATGACCAGAGTCAGAGCTGCGACGGCGCCGTAGGTGCATCCCTGCAG
This sequence comes from uncultured Ruminococcus sp., assembly GCA_902772615.1. Taxonomy (GTDB): domain Bacteria; phylum Bacillota; class Clostridia; order Oscillospirales; family Ruminococcaceae; genus RUG11783. Next base: position 1,615 of record CACYBC010000030.1, on the reverse strand, counting down.
AGCTCTGAACGCGATGATCATCCATATGTTCCTGGAAATGCTGTAACCGAGAAGGGCGCACATATTGCCGAGACTGAAGATGATGAAAAGCTTCTTGCGGCTGTAGCAGTCCATCGCGGTGCCGGTAAAGGGCCTCGTGAGGAGCGCTACCGCGTAGAATACGCCGGATACCATCCCGACGAGAACGTCGGTCGCCCCGAGCTGCTTGCTGTACACGGACAGCAGCGATTCGGTCATGAATGAACCGATATAGTTGAAGGTGGCTGCCAGGAAAAGGATGATGAAGTTTCGCTTGTTTACGACATACTTCAAGGGTTTAATCCTCCGGATATTTTATTCCGCCCTTCCGCGACCATACAGCCATGATCAGTATGCACAGCGCTATGGGTATGATGCACAGAAGGAACAGTTTCGAGTAACCTGTGTATTCGGCGATCTTGCCGGTGATGATACCGCCAAGGAAAGTGCCGGCGTCATAGCCCAGATAACAGGACGAGCTTGCGGCTCCTCTTCTGCTGCTGGGAGTGAGCTTCATGGTGAGCGCCTGCAGCTGCGTGTGCGCTGATGAGAAGCCGGCCGCGCTGATCACGGCGCAGAGCCAAAGCTCCCATTTTGAACTGACGCTCGCCATCAGAATGAAATAAAGAATGTAAAGCGAGAAGCAGGGGATAACGACTTTCTGCACGCCGAACCTGTCCGAGAGCTTTCCGGTGAGAGGCCTGAACAGGACCAGGCAGATGGCACTGATGGTGTAGTAATAATTCAGCCCGGGGACTCCGCGGTCATTGACATGCAGCACCATGAAACTGGAAGTGGCCGATGCCGCGAATCCCGTGAGGAACAGCATGATGACCGGGACGACAGCTTCATGTGCAAAGATGGAGTTCAGGTTTATGGCGAATTTCTTTCTGGCGTGATCGCTGTAGTCCATGAGGAATCCCATGCACGCCGAGATGGCAATCAGTACCCCGGCAACCATGTATACCATGCGGTACCCGTACTTCTCTGACAGCGACAGACCTATACCGGGAGCCAGCGCCTGGGGAAGGACCTGGCTGAGTGCGTATGTGGCGACGCCGCTGGACAGCTTCTCCTTGGGCAGAGAACCCGATGCCATTGCGAGGCAGAGGGCAGCCTGGCTTCCATATGTAATGCCGTGCAGCATGCGGAAGAATATGATCCAGCCGAGACTGGCGGCCGTGCTGTATCCGAACATGCACAGGGCATTTCCGAACGTGAGTATCAGGAAAAGTATCTTCTTGTCGAATGCGTCAATGGCCGGACCGGAGACCGGTCTGGAAGCCAGAGCGATCATGTAGAAAGCGCTGGATATGAAACCTATCACAGCGTCGGTGGCTCCCATGGACCTGCTGTACAGAGGCAGAAGGGTATTTACCATGTACACTCCTGCGGATGACAGCATGTGTGATACGAACAGCAGTATGAAGTTTCTGGTCCATATGGACCTGTCTGTATTCAAAGCCATTTATCGAGCTCCTTCTCTATCATCTTGTTCTTTCGGATCCTAGGCTTCGGGAAGGCCTTGCCTCTCATGACTACCAGTTCCAGTTCTCTGAGCGCGGAGAGATCCTCGGTGGGATCGCCGGCGCACACT
>CACYBC010000029.1 GCA_902772615.1 uncultured Ruminococcus sp. | reverse complement strand
CTGTACGGTCGCGCCATAGGATTCAGCGAGCGCCGCGTAGGTGCTTCCTACCGAGTTGGCCGTCTTCTTGCCGTTCAGGTCCTCGAAGCAGGTGATGTCAGTGTTTTCGTTCTGTACCAGCAGGACTGCAGAGGTGTACAGATAGGGATCGGAGAACATATAACTCTTCGCTCTCTCCTCGGTGAATCCGACGCCGTTGCATGCGATATCGAACCTTCCGCTGTCGACTCCCGCGAGGATCGCTTCCCACGCAGTCTCTTCGAAGCGCGCTTCGACGCCAAGTTTCTCAGCGATCAGTCTCGCCATCTCAACGTCAAACCCGGTGAGTTTACCGCTGTCATCATGATACGTCCAGGGCGACCACACGCCCTCCGTGGCGATGATGATGTAGCCTCTCTCCTTGATGGTCTCAAGGAGGTCCTTCTTCTTCCCGCATGACGCGAGAGAGAATGCCAGAGACAGGACCAGCAGTACCAAAAACAGTGATTTGATCTTTTTCTTCATTTTCTATCTCCTTTTTTTATTTGTCTTCCTTAACCGTCCTGTCCGCGGTTATCATGCGGACGAACGCCTTTGCCCTCTCGGAAGAGGGATTCTCAAAGAACTGCTGCGTCGATGCGGATTCTATCACATATCCGTCTTCCAGGAACAGCACCTTGTTCGAGATATGTCTTGCGAAATTCATCTCATGGGTGACGACCACCATGGTCATGCCTTCATCAGCCAGGTCTCTCATGACCGCCAGCACTTCCCCTATCAGTTCCGGGTCCAGTGCCGATGTGGGTTCATCAAAGTATATCACTTCCGGGCTGCTTGCCAGCGCCCGCGCTATGGCGACGCGCTGCTGCTGACCTCCGGACAGCTGTGTGGGATATGAATCCCTCTTATCCGCGAGTCCAACCTTCTCCAGCATCTTAAGGGCGATCTCTTCCGCCTCAGCCTTCCCCATGCCCCTGGCGGCCGTGAGGCCGATCTCCACGTTCTTGAGGACCGTCATGTTCGTGAAAAGGTTGTAGTTCTGGAAGACGAACGCCGTTTTCATGCGCAGCCTGTGGATATCCTTGCGGTTCATGCTGCTGAGGTCGAATGTCTCCCCGTCAAATACCATGGTCCCTTCGGAAGCCTTCTCAAGGAAGTTGATGCAGCGGAGGATCGTGGTCTTTCCGGAGCCGGATGGGCCGAGTATTACAACGACGTCACCTTTTTCGACCGTGAGGTCAACGCCTTTGAGCACTTCATTGTCGCCGAAAGACTTTCTGAGTCCTTTTACTTCAATCATTCTCTGTCCTGCCTCCCACTCTGTTGAGCCTCTTCTCGGCAGCTCTCTGGATCCATGTCAGCACCGTACAGAAGGCAAGGTATATGATAGCGACTTCGCAGTACAGTCCCAGAGTCTCATATACTCTGGAGTTTATGATCTGGGCCTGTCTGATCATCTCAGTGATGGTGATGGTCGTGGCAAGACTCGTCTCCTTCAGCAGCCCTATAAGTGAGTTGGAAAGAGAGGGAAATGCTACCTTGAATGCCTGCGGGAGGACGATGTGCCACATTATCTGCAGATAGCTGAGACCCACGCACTGACCCGCTTCCACCTGTCCCACAGGTATACTCTCCAGTGCCCCCCTGACCGTCTCCGCCATATAGGCTCCTTCGTTGAAGGACAGCACCAGGATGGCGGATGTCCATGCATCGAGGAACACATTCACGGAAGGCAGTCCGTAGAAGATCACGTACATCTGCACAAGAAGAGGTGTTCCCCTTATGATCCAGATATAGAACCTGCATATCTGCTTCAGCACGGGGATGTCGGCATACTGTATCATGGCGACTATGACGCTTATGATCAGCGCAAAGAAGAACGACACCGCGGTCAGCGGCAGCGTCACTTTGATGCCCTGCAGAAGTATCTGCGGAAACGCCTCCAGAAGTATTAACCAAAACCGGCTCATCGCTCAGCCTCATTTCATCAGAAGATCCTTACAATTATATTTTATCTTATCTGTCTACGCAAATCTCACGGCCTGGCGGGGCCGTCCGCCACGACAGACATTCAAAATTTGTATATATCGGATACCAAGTGTTAAAATACATTCAAACATGCTATAAAAAGCAGAAAAATGGAGGATCCACCATGAAAGTAGTTCTCGCCGGCGCCTTTGGAAATCTCGGCGCCGAGATATTGAAGGAACTCGTCAAGGCCGACCATGAGATAGTAGCTGCCGACCTTAAGGAAAGAGACATTGACGGATGCGCAGGGAAATACACATTCGTCCAGATAGACGCCACGAATCCGGCCACGCTCAAAGGTCTCTGCGACGGCGCAGACGTCGTCATTACGACTATGGGGCTCACGACCTCTTCCACCCGTTTCACCTCATATGACATCGATCTCAACGGCAACCTCAACCTGCTCAACGAGGCAAAGTCCGCAGGTGTCAAAAAGTTCAACTACATATCCGTCATAGCATGCGATGAGCCCGGTGCCGAGAAGGTACCGATGCTCCATGCAAAAAAACTGATGGAAGACGAACTCAAAAAGTCCGGCGTCGAATATGTGATCTACCGTCCCACCGGCTACTTCTATGACATAGCCAAAGTCTTCAAACCCTATGTTGAATCAGGCACCATGCAGCTTCTCAAGGGCTACGGCGGCGTGAAGGCCAACGTGGTCGACTGTCCGGACTTCGCAGCATTCATCGCTGATCATATGTGCGATACTAACGCCCTGTATGAGGTCGGAGGCAAAGAGACCTACACCTACGAAGAGATGGCGAAGCTGTGCTTTGACGCCGCAGGCAAGCCCACGAAGATCAAGTACTATCCCAAGTGGATGTTCGGTCTGCTTGCAAATCTTCCCAAGATCAAGAAGGAAGGAAAGCATGACATAATCCTCTTCTCCCAGTGGACCCTTTCCCACGATCTGGTCGGCAAGGACATCGTCGGTGAGCACAGTTTCAGAGAATACATAACGAACTACTTCAAGAAATAAACTGAAAGGACATTACCATGTGGACTGAGTTTCTGATCATCGCCGCAGTCTGCGCTGTCGGCTGCTCGATGGGCTTCAAGCACTTCATCTGGTTCATCTCCATCGGCTACGGCTTCGCGGTATCCTGCGGAAGTCTGGCGATAGTGGTGCTCGCCGCCCTGAACGGGCGCCTCAACCTGCTGCTGGTACTCCAGTGCGCCATCCTGTTCATTTACGGTCTGCGTCTGGGTCTGTTCCTTTATCTGCGCGAGACAAGGAACGCCGCTTACAAGAAGACCCTGGATTCCCAGACCGGCAACGACAAAAAGATGCCCATATTCGTCAGCATCTTCATGTGGGCGTATTCGGCATTCCTCTATGCCGGAGAGATGTCCCCTGTCTTCTTCCGCAACCATCACGGTGAATACGGCAGCATCCTGCCGTGGATCGGAGTGGTCATCTCCGCAGTCGGAGTGATCATGGAAGCGTATGCGGACAAGCAGAAATCCGCGCAGAAAGCCGTAAGGCCGGATATGGTGGCGACGGAAGGGCTCTACAGATTCACACGCTGCCCCAACTATTTCGGTGAGATACTCACCTGGACCGGTGTCTTCGTCGGTGGCCTCACCGCTCTGCACGGTGTGTGGGAATGGATCGTAGCCTGTGTCTGCTATGTGACCATAGTCTTTATTATGGTCAACGGAGCGCAGCGCCTCGAAAAGCGCCAGGACGGAAGATACGGCGAGAAGGATGAGTATAAGGCCTACATCGCAAAGACCCCGATCCTTGTTCCCTTCCTGCCCGTCTATTCTCTCAATAAAAAGAAATAATCTTCCATATCCGAAAGGACCGCGCAGATGCGCGGTCCTTTTTCTGTGCCCTTATCACATATAACTAATGTCCAGATCCACAGGCCCGGTCACGCCGGGAACACTGCCTGAGCCGGAATACTGCCACATACTGTACCATTCTCTGTACTCGGGATGCGCCTCATTGGTATAGTGCGCTATCCAGATCCTGGTGCCCGCGGACAGCTGGGAGACATTGATCTTGTAGGTCAGATAATACTTGTTCGCATAGAGCCCTGCGCTGTATCCACCCGAACGGATGGTATCGCAGAATGCATTGATTATCGTAGTCCTCTGTGAATTCGTCAGGTCATTGGTCCTGGCAGACGCCGACTCCGCGTCCTCCATGTCGATGAAGATGGGGTAGTTGAGTCCTCTGCCGTTGAGCATGTTCAGACACAGGGAAGCCTCCTCGACTGCCTCAAGCTCCGATATCGCCTGCGTGTAGAAATACAGTCCAACCTTCAGTCCCGCGGCCTTGGCGCCGGAAAGGTAAGTTTCGAACATATCGTCATAATAGAGCTTTCCTGCAGAGTATCCCCTGAATCCTACCCTTATTATGACGAAATCGATGCCGGATGCCTTTACCTGATTCCAGTCTATGTAACCGTTCCAGGTAGATACGTCTATTCCCTGCGTGCTGCTCCTGACGCCTTCGGCATTGAACCAGTAAGCCTCTCCCTTTATGATCTGGGAACCCGTTACCGGGTTTCCGTCTATGTCATAGTAGTATGTCTTTCCGTCGAACTCCTGCCAGCCATGGTACGCCCAGACTTCGACTTCAGAGACCGTGACCTTCCCGGTGACAGATGAGAATTTATAAACAGGCGTCTCGCCGTCGCTGCCGCATACAGGTTTTCCGCAGCTGTCGATGACCTCTCCCAGGCAGGATACCCATTCTCCGGCAGGTGCCGGCGCCGGCGTCTCTTCTGCCGGAGCCTCTTCTGTGGCTTCCGCGCCTTCCTCCGCATTTCCGGTCTCTTCCTGCGCGGTCTCTTCCGCAGGTGTCTCGCTGATCACGAATCTCTCGGCTGCGGACAGCGTGCCGTCCTCCGCGATCCTTGCGCGGATGTCAGATACGGTATCCGCGCCGTCATTGAGTATAAGATAGCGGTCTCCCGATGCATCCGGATCCGTGAGGACCGGTATCGAAGTGTATAGCTGGTTACCGTTGCCGTCCGTGACCGGTGTCTCGACAGTATCTGTCCTCAGCAGTTCTTTGGAGGATTCGACCCAGATGACCGTGTCTCCGGGAGCAGGGCTCGGTCCGGGACTGGGCTCCGGTCTTGTAGGCTGCTGATACTGGTTGTCCTCCCCGGAGGTATCTCCCGATCTCGGGTCAACGATCTGTTCTCTGACGTCGATAACGACATGCTGTACCGGAGGATCCACCTTGACCTCTATGTCTTCTCTGACGCGGTATCCTTTGCAGGGCACGAAAGCGATCTTATACAGTCCCGTGCTGACATCCTCAACTTCTATCTTTCCGTCGCAGTCACCGTCAAGGAGCTTCCTCTGGTTACCGTCTTCATCCGTTATTGCCACAGCAAAAGGCATGCCGACAGCAAGTTCGTCGTTCTCGTCCAGGAAGGAGACATTGATCTCATCGGAAGTAGACGTGGCTTCCATATGGATCTCTATATACACAGGTTCCTCGTAAGCAAGCCTGATCAGGTTGGGCAGAGAGATGTAGTTCTTGACCTCATCTCCTCCGGTCTTCCTGATCCTTTCGGCCTCTTCCATGGCAGAAGCTGAAGAACTGAAAAGAAGCGCAGTAAAGACAAGGGACGTCATGACCAGAACACCGACAAACGTCGATGCGGTCCTTCTGGTTCCCTTTGCCCTGAAGAATGCTCTCACTGCCTTTATAGAGTTTTGCAACGCTTCTTTCAAATCGTTCCTTCCCGAAGTAAGTCTCTGCCCAGTCAGTTATTTCAATATTGTATTATACGCGCGGATAAGAATCAGCGATTATTTGTAAATCTTTATCATGACCGCCTGTTTTACATTAAGCTCAGACACAGCCGTTTGCGGACAGCATGTTTCGGCACACAGGCACAAAGAGTATACTATAATTGTTTACAGTGTGCAAAACAGTGCGGTCTTCCGAATGCGTTCCCGCATTGAACGATCATATCCAGGAGGCTTTGTCATGTATTCAGCTATTGTTACCGGCGGAAGCGGAGAGATAGGTTCCGAAATCTGCAGAAAGCTCTGTGAAAAGGGATACGCCGTAGCGGTCTGCTACAACACTGACAGGATAAGCGCCGAAGAACTGGTCGGCGAACTTGTGTCAGGAGGATATTCGGCCGAAGCGGTAAAATGCGATGTGCGCGATCCGTCTCAGATCAGGGAAGCCGTGCACAGAGCCTCTTTGCTGGGAGATCTCGCCGTTGCCGTGAACTGCGCCGGGACGGCACTATATGCCCAGATCCAGGACACTGACGACGAAGCCGTTCAGGATATATTCGCCGCCAACAGCATCGGCGCCTACCTCCTGTGCAGAGAGGCAGCAAAGCACATGATCCCATCGCATTACGGCAGGATAGTCAGCGTTTCCTCCATGTGGGGCATCAGCGGAGGATCATG
>CACYBC010000028.1 GCA_902772615.1 uncultured Ruminococcus sp. | reverse complement strand
TGCAAAGGACGGTGTTACTCCGCAGTATTTCACGAAGTAGTTGATCTCACGCCACATGTCGTAGTGGGTTATGAAGGGACATCCGGTATCGGTGCCCAGACCCACCGGGATGCCGTTCGCCAGAGCGGCTTTAGCGCAGTCGATGATACCGTCAAAGACGATGCGTCCGTTGGCCTGCTCCATCTCGCTGCAGTAACTTACGCTGCGGTCAAACATGGCATACGGCAGAGCGGGTGACAGCGTTGTGACCAGTTTTGCGCCTTTCTCCCGGAAGAGGCGGACTATCTCATCGTCAGGTTCCGCTCCGTGCTCGATCGTGTCGACACCGTTCTCCAGCGCCACCCTGACACCTTCCGGGCTCTCGACATGCGCTGCCACTGCATACCCGAGGCGGTGCGCTTCATCACACGCTGCCCTGACATATTCTGCAGGCATCTTGAGTTCTCCGGGCTCTCCGACCTTCTTTGCGTCCAGGACGCCGCCTGTGATCATGAGCTTTATGAGGTCAGGACCTGTTTCGGCGATGCGGTCCACCAGTTCTCTGGCACTGTCGGCGCTCGTAGCCTCATAGGCGAGAGAGCCGGCCATGTGTCCTCCGGGGACCGATACGGCCATGTTGGCTACCAGCATGCGCGGACCGTTTATCTCGTTGCGGGCGATTCTGTCACGCACGCGGGAATCCACGCTGCGCACGCCGCCCACGGCTCTTACCGTGGTGCAGCCGCTGAGAAGTTCCGTCAGCGCATAGGACTCGCACATGCGGTCCACTATGTATCTTGTCACTGCGTTGCTCATAAGCAGACGCACCAGCCTGGCCTTGTCTGTCTGTTTCTTTGAGGGCTTCCCCGAAGCGGGGAGATGTATGTGCAGGTTGATGAGACCCGGCAGCAGGAACATACCTGCGAGATCCACTGTCTCGTCGGCCTCAAAGGCCTTGCTGTCGTCACATATCCCGGCTATCCTGTCACCGTCGACCAGCACAGATGTGTGAGGCCTCGGGGCCATGTCTCTGGTCCCGTCCAGAAGTGTACAGTTGCTGTATCTTATCATTCTCTTTTTTCTCCTTACCGATTATTGTAAATCGTGTAAAGGAAGCCTTTCAAGTAAAAGAGGAACATAATGGGGAGGGGAAAGAGAGAAGCGCTGATGAGACGATACAATGGTTACAAATTATTACAATAGGCTTTTGCAGCCTGAAATGCGCTGTGTGCGCAGTTCTCAGACGAAAACAGCATTTGACATATGTATTTATATGCCTTAGAATCTATAATTAGCATTTATATTGGGGTTTTGTGCGCGGAGGGTAGATTGCGCCATTGAAATACTCGTTAATTCGATGAGTTTTGGACGCCGGACCTCCGCTATTATTGTCACTTTTTACCTCAATCCATTAATGTAATTTAGATTATAGGAGAATCTGCAAGCATGGTTAATGCGCATCCCGTAAAGTTAGGCACTACGGAACGTATGAGCTTCTCTCATATCAACGAAGTTCTGGATATGCCGAACCTTATCGATGTTCAGAAGTCTTCATACCAGTGGTTCCTGGATGAAGGACTCAGAGAGGTGTTCCGCGATATCTCAACTATCGAGGACTACACCGGAAATCTCGTTCTGGACTTCACGGATTATCATCTGGATGAGACGCCCAAGTACTCTGTGGAAGAGTGCAAGGCGCGCGACACCACGTACAATGCTCCTCTCAAGGTCATGGCCAGGCTCTTCAACAAGGAGACAGGCGAGATCAAGGAGCAGGAGATCTTCATGGGCGACTTCCCGCTCATGACAGACAGCGCCACATTCGTTATAAACGGAGCGGAGCGCGTAGTGGTATCCCAGCTCGTCCGTTCACCCGGAGTCTATTTCGACATGGTCCGCGACAAGAGCGGCAAGGAACTGTTCACTGCTCAGGTCATCCCCAACAGAGGAGCATGGCTGGAGTATGAGACGGATCTCAATGACGTCTTCTATGTCAGGATCGACAAAAACCGCAAGATGCCCGTAACCGTATTTCTCCGCGCGCTCGGGCTCGGCACAAACCAGGAAATAATCGATTTCTTCGGAGAGGACGAGTACATCACCTCGACCCTGTCCAAAGACACCACCGCATCGGAAGAGGAAGGTCTTCTGGAGACCTACCGCAAGATCCGTCCGGGCGAACTGCCCACACTTGAGAGCGCCCGCTCATACATGAACAATCTGTTCTTTGATCCGAGACGCTACGATCTTGCACACTTCGGACGCTATAAATTCAACAAGAAGCTCTCCATCGCCCCCAGGATCACCGGACGCAGGCT
>CACYBC010000027.1 GCA_902772615.1 uncultured Ruminococcus sp. | reverse complement strand
TTCATACTTAGCAGATATTTGATATAAACCGGGATCAAAGAAATATCTCGGCGGTATAGAACACACGTCCTTTGCGGCTCGTCCCGCCTTCTGCGGCGATGATCCCTTTCCCTTTCCCTCTGACTGAGATGGTGTCTCCGGGAGAGATCTGTGCGTCGGTATGCGTGCATTCAGAATAATTCAGCGAGACCAGTCCCTCGGCGATGAATCTGGCTGCGGCTGTCCTGGACATGCCGAACATCGCCCCGGTGACAGTGTCAAGTCTGGGAGACTGGACTGTAAATGTGATTTCTTTCTTCTTTATGACGGGGACGGGAACTTCAGACAGCGGTATCTCTTCTCTCTTCACACCGAAACGACCCACATGATCCAGGTCAAGAAGGATGGAATCCATGACCGACTCCAGACACAGGATATAAGCTGTTTGTGCGTCGACTATTATGTCACCGACCCATTCGCGTTTGATGCCTACGGCAAGAACTGCCCCGAGATAGTCCCTATGTCCGGGACTGCCGAATCCGGCGGTGACTTTTACTGCTCTGATGCACTCGGGGGCAGGATCATCATCCGGATACCATTCGGGCAGAAAAAAGGCAACGCATCTGTCGGAGCCTGAGACGCCGCCCGAGAAACGTATCCTGGTATCTGCGCGGTTGGAAAAGGCCTTCCGCAGCGCATACTGCTCTGCGGGAGTCAGAAACAGCGAATGTGTCAGCACAGACCTGCGCTCGCACTGGTTCCTGAGATCTTCCGCTCTTCTTAAAAGTTCAGTATCTGCCGCCATTTTTCAATGACCTCGTCATCCAGAAAATCACCGAGCCGGGAAGGGGCCGAACTGTCGCGCTGACTGATAAGAACCGATATGCGTTCGCCGACTCTATCTACTTCTTCACGCAGAGAGCGTGAAGACATATGCATTACGCCCGAACGTGAGACACCGGTCCTGACCAGAGTGTCAGAAGAAACGACCTTGACGCTTTCGTCTTTTCCTATCTCCTGAGACAGCTTCTCTATATAGGCATCCGCAGACTGCCCGGAGTCAGTGAAGACCACATCCACGCCGTGATGGTTGAACCTCTTTCCTGTGTTGTCGGTACTGCGGTACGCGTCAAATACGATAACGACTCCCGTGCCTGTGAATCCGCTGTAGTCGGACATTATATCCATGAGCCTTGTTCTTGCAAGATCAAGGCTTTTCTTTGAGAGCTCATTCAGATCGTCCCATGCAAATACGACATTGTATCCGTCAAGTATCAGTCTGCTTCTTCTGGCATAACTGTCCTCAGTTCCGGAAGCTTCCCTGACAACGCTTGCCTCGCCATACTGCCTGCGGCGTATGGGACCGAATTCTCTCTCCATCAGAGATTCCAGGGCTTTCTCGTCCAGATTCATGCTGCCCGAACGATGTTCGCCTGAATCCTCTTTCTGAGGCCTGAGCTCGGCCTGCAGGTGCATGTATTGCGGAACGTCGTTCCATTTTACGATGAATCCGGCGCCGTGCCGGCAGAATACCGAGTCAGGCGTATTCTGTATGTCGTGCTCGGGATCATACTCTGTCTGAGACAGAACGCGCTCAGAGTCATGACACGGTCTGTAGCCTGCTGAAACACATGAGAGACTGCCGCGGCCTGCTGTATAGGAGGCTACGGAGGAGGCATAGCCCTGGATCTCGCTTACAGGGACGCTGCCGGTAAGGATAGTGCTGCCGTCGGGCATCGGTTCGGGAGTGAAATCACCGCTCATTGACCGTATATCATTGATCGCTCTTCCGACCAGTTCCGACGGGACGATCAGACGGTAATTATAAAAAGGCTCAAGAAGCACGCTGTCAGCATGCATGAGGCCCTGCCGCACCGCACGCCACGATGCCTCCCTGAAGTCACCGCCCTCCGTATGTTTCAGATGGGCTCTTCCGGAAGCGATAAGGATCCTCACGTCAGTAAGCGGAAAACCACCCAGGACGCCTACATGCTGTTTCTCCTCCAGGGAGCTGAGTATGAGCCGCTGCCAGTTGATTGCAAGATCGTCGGTGTGACATATGCTGCCGTATTCTATCCCGCTTCCGGGCTCATTCGGCTCAATTAGAAGATGTACTTCCGCATAATGCCTCAGAGGCTCAAAGTGACCTATGCCTTCAACGGGAGATTTGATAGTTTCCTTATACAGGACACGTCCTTCATCGATCTCAACGGAAAGCCCGAATCGGGATTCGATAATGCTTTTCAGGACTTCTCCCTGCAGATCCCCCATGATGTTCGCGTGTATCTCGCCGAGACGTTCATCCCAGACGATCCTGAGCAGGGGATCCTCCTCTTCAAGAATGGAGAGCTTCGGGAGGACCGTTCTTGGTTCTGTGCCTGAAGGCAGCGCTATCCTGTATACCATTACCGGCTCGAGTACAGGCATGAACACGCCGGTCTCTGCTCCTATGCCGCCGCCCGAGTAAGTATGCTCCAGCCCCGTCACAGCAACGATGTCACCGGCTGATGCCAAATCAACAGATGTATACTTTTCACCGCTGTATATCCGCAGGCCGGTTATTTTCTCGCTGAACTGCATTCCGTCGGCTGACTGATAGGTAACGGTGTCTCTGACGTGCAGACTTCCTCCGGTCACTTTCAGATGAGTGAGCCGGATGTCGTTTCTGTCTCTTGTGATCTTGTATACCTTGGCGGAGGTAATGTCGCCGTAGCTTCGGGAAGGCGCAATAGCGAGGATGGAAGAAATGAGATCATCTATCCCGTCCAGATGCAGGCCGGACCCGAACACACATGGGAAGATCCTGTTCTGTTCGAACAGCGAAGCGGCGTCAGCTGAAGTGATCTCGGCACCGTCAAGATAAGAGTTCATCAGATCTTCATCCAGAGCTGCGACTTCTTCCTGAAGGGAACCGGAAAGAATGCCGTCAGAGACTCCTTCCGTAAAGTCAACGGCGTTGGGAGAAAGTAGAGCCCTAATGGATCTGAGAATATCGGCGCGCCCTGAAGTATACATATCCATCTTAGTTATAAAGATCAGGGTCGGGATGTGATATCGTCTCAGCAGTTTCCAGAGAGTAGCTGTGTGCGACTGGACTCCGGCCGGACCGCTTATCACAAGAACCGCCATGTCGGTGACCGGCATGGTTCGTTCGGCTTCAGCTGCAAAATCGACATGTCCCGGAGTGTCAAGAAGTGTGAAGCCGGTATCTCCCAGAGTAAATGAAGCCTGTTTTGAGAAAATAGTGACGCCTCTGGAACGTTCCAGAGCATGGGTATCGAACCAACTGTCGCGGTGATCTACCCTTCCGAGCCGCCTGATGACCCCTGCGCGGAAAAGCAATGCCTCGCAGAGAGTCGTTTTCCCCGCGTCGACATGAGCAAATATCCCGACAGTTGTTTTCTTCATCAAAGAATTCCTCCGTGCTAAAGACAAGTATAACACAACAGATATCACCGTATGTTCACATGGAATTATTGAAAAAAACACTTTGCGATGCGACAATATATGCGAAAAAAGACACTGTATTCCTGAGGTGAAGAAAAGATGTCTGTATTATCTGAAAAAGCTGAAAAAGGAAACATCAAGGCACTTGAGAACATATATCTGAACGGCAGAGGCCTGGTCGGATGGATATGGGCTATGCTGAGCGGAGAGAAGATCACCGTTGAGAATGAGAGGAAGATCTGGAAGGCCTTCTACGATGCCGTGAACCGCGGAGACCTGGCTGCGGGAGATCAGCTGGAGCCCGTCCTTGCAGCTGCGGCAGCAGCCGTATGTTCGGGGAATGATCCCGTATTTCATGGAAAGGGAGAGGGAGATCCCGCTATCAGCCTCATCAAGTTCCCAGGCGACTTGGATGCGGGGAAAAAGTATATGGAAGATCTCGTATCAGCACTTGATCCCGGCATAAGAACGTCTGCCATAGTCAGCGCGTGCGGCTTTTCTGCTGAAGAGGCGGGGAGGATGCTTGGGCTTTCTGCTGAAAAGGTTAGTTCGGGACTCTCATCGTCTGCTGCAACGATCAAGGACAGAGCCAGGGAACTGGCTGCCGGAAGATATAACATCAATATTCCGACGCTGGAGATGTTCGCAGACATTCTCGGAAGGGTGACTGCGGTTCCTGCCGGAGACCCTGACGGCGAGATACTGGAATATGCGAGAGGATCCGCTTCTGCAAAAAGTTCAGAGCCTAAGAAAAAGACAGAGAAGAAGACCGGCATCAGGCGGTATCTGATGCTCGCTGCGGCTGCGTGCTGTATCCTGGCGATCGGCCTTTCCATGTCCGGCTTTTTCCGCAAAGGCAGCAGTCCTGATGATCAGCCCGGCGGAACCGGTACTTATGACGGCCCGGTCGACGTGGACCCCGAGACTGATGAAAGGGTGTACGCTAATTACAAGGTCGTGATGGTAGTGAGGGATTACGGGACGATCGAACTTGAACTTGACAGCAGCGCAGCTCCAAGAACAGTCAGAAATTTCGTTGACCTTGCGAATCAGAAGTTCTATGACGGCCTGACTTTCCACCGTATCATGGAAGGGTTCATGATCCAGGGCGGAGATCCGGAAGGAAACGGCAGCGGAGGCTCCAAAAAGAAGATAATAGGCGAGTTCGAAGCCAACGGAGTCGAGAATCCAATCTCTCACAAGAGAGGAGTAATATCCATGGCCCGGGCGTCCAACGACTACAACAGCGCCAGGAGCCAGTTCTTCATCGTGCAGCAGGACAGTCCCCATCTTGACGGTCAGTATGCTGCGTTCGGTCATGTGACATCCGGCATGGATGTGGTAGACAGGATCGCTGCGGACGCAGAACCGATCGATAACAACGGTACCATACCTGCTGACAAGCAGCCGGTGATCGAATCTGTAACGGTCACGAAAACCGATAAATGATCTGTAAAACAAAGACGGTCTCCCTCATTGAGGGAGACCGTCACTGTTAAGAAAAGTTCAGATCACTATTACGGAAAAGCCAGGATTGGACGATGCAACAAATGATTCAACGACTGTAACGGCATTTTCTTTTGCCTTCTCCAGAAGACCTGAATCCAGCGCTTTCTTCTCCATTACAGAGTTCTGGTCTCTGGTAAATGAACTGTAATCCGTGATCGTGATCTTATTGAAGAAAGAATATGATTCGTCCATGGCTTTGATCGAATCGTAGTCTATTTCGTGAGATATTATCCTCGCATCCGGAAGGGTGATGGTGATCATCTCACCTTCCAGGTTGATCTGAGCCTTGGAGAGATCCACACCTGCCTTGACTACACCGTCGTATGAGATGACGAAGGAGTTTGTGGTGAAGGGGATCCGATATCCGTAGAAGTCAAGGTGGCTGTCATATTTGACCGTGTTGCTGTAGGTGTACTCCGTAGTCGCCAGTTCGGCGATGGAAACGAGATCTTCAGCGAGAGCGACCGTATCGACGGTAGGTTTCTTTTTCTCGTTCTGAACTTTGTTGTATCTGATGCCGCCGAAAAAAGCTCCGGCGAGAGCAGCCAAAGCAAGGACGATCCCGCAGATCGTTAGTACACGCCTGTTAGTTTTCCTTTTTTCCATGAAGACCCTCCGCAGAACCTGATGGAAAGGCTTACGCCGATTGCAAAGAGTATACACAATAATTGTGAATAGATTATAACATATAACTGCACAGAGCCGGGGTAATGGAGAACTGCGGAAAAGACGGCATTGAGAAACGGAAGATTCCGCTTGACAAAGGATGTTTTCGCTGATAACATAGTCCAAGGAAAACAAAGTAGTGCTTCCGCGCTCACCCCGCACCGAAGGTGCGACGGTCAACATCGACAGTGATATGCTGGTTTTATGTTGCGCGGAATTTCCGCGCTTTTTTGTTTTTAACCCCTTTTCCCAGTTACGGAGGTACATTGCGATAGCCGCTCAGAATCACTTAATCAATGAGGACATCAAGGCAGCCGAAGTAAGGCTCGTAGGGGCTGACGGAAGTCAGCTCGGCATCATGGAGACATCCAGGGCTCTGTCCATAGCGGAAGAGTCAGGAATGGATCTTGTTCTTATCGCGCCGCAGGCGACCCCGCCGGTCTGCAGGGTCATGGACTACGGTAAGTACAGGTTCGACCAGCAGAAGAGAGAGAAGGAAGCCAACAAGAAGCAGAAAACAGTAGAACTCAAGGAGATCAGGCTTTCTCTCAACATCGATGTCCACGACTTTGAAACGAAAGTCTCTCAGGCAAAGAAATTCCTGTCTGCAGGAAACAAGCTCAAGGTCAGCATCCGCTTCCGCGGACGTGAGATGGCGCACACAGACAGAGGGATCGATGTCATGAACAGATTCCAGGAAGCGGTCGGAGATACTGCAACGGTCGATAAGCCCGCCAAACTCGAGGGCAGATCAATGCAGATGACCATGAGCCCCAGAACGGGGAAACAGTAAAACCGAACTTATCCGGACCGGGCGGTCCGATGATATAAGTAATACCACTCAGGAGGGAATAAAAATGCCCAAGCTTAAGACACACTCCGCTACGAAAAAGCGTGTTCTGAAGATCACGAAGTCCGGCAAGGTAAAACGTGCCCGCGCTTTCCGCAGCCACATCCTCAATAAGAAGCCCACAAAGCGTATGAGACATCTCCGCGGACCGGTCTACGCATCCGAATCAAATGCGGGTAATCTCAAGAAACTTCTGCCCTATGGCGCAGCGAAATAAGGAGGATAGAGAGTAATGGCAAGAGTAAAAGGCGCAATGATGACGCGCAAAAGAAGGAAAAAAGTCCTTAAGCTCGCTAAGGGTTACTTTGGTGCCAAGAGCAAGCATTTCAAGATGGCCAAGCAGGCCGTGTTCAAGTCCGGCAATTATGCTTATGAAGGCCGCAAGCAGAAAAAGCGTGAGTTCCGTCAGCTTTGGATCACCCGCATCAACGCAGGATGCCGTGCCAACGGAACGAACTACAGCACATTCATGAACGGGCTCAAGAAGCTCGGGGTTGAGCTCAACCGCAAGATGATCTCGGAGCTCTATATCAATGATCCTGCTGCATTTGCAGATCTCGTGAAGAAAGCCGTAGCAACAAACTGAATAGTCATTGAACCCGTCCGCCGAAACGGACGGGTTTTGCTTTGCCCGGAGGCTGATGTAACGGTTTCTTGACTTTGCTCGGACGGCTTTCTAATATATAATACAATATAATGCCTTTTTAGGCTCTTTTTGAGGTCTGACGAATGCAGGAGATCACTTCGAGGGATAACGGAAGTCTCAAAAGATTTCTGGCTCTCTGCAGGGAAAAGAAAGAAAGAGAAAGAAACGGGCTCTGCGTGCTTGACGGTGTCAAGATATGCAGGGACGCTGTCGTTTACGGTCATAGACTGAAACAACTGTGGGTCTCGAAGGATGCGTCGGACAGGTATTCTGACGAAGTAAAGAAACTGGCTGATGCTGCTGATGAGCTGTTCATGATCAGTGATTCCGCGGCTCAGAAACTGTCGGAACTCAACTCGCCGCAGGGCATTTTTGCTGTCGTTGAAATACCTGCGGCCGTAAGCGTTGATGACATTGGATCGCATTCGAGGATACTGGGGATATGCAGCCTTCAGAATCCGGAGAATGTTGGGAGCTGCATCAGGTCGGCAGCGGCGCTTGGGTTCGATTCACTGCTCGTGTCTACGGACTGCGCCGATGTCTGGTCGCCGAGAGCGATCAGAGCGGCATCGGGGACACAGTTTTCATGCAGAATTTCCTTTACCGACGACTTTGCCGCTTCTGTCAGGCAGCTGAGAAGTTCGGGAGTGCTTACCTGCGCTTCCGCATTGCACAGAGATTCCGTTCCGGTCACAGAGATAAAGACGGACCGCAGTCTGTTCCTTGCAGTGGGGAACGAAGGAAGAGGGCTGCCTGAAGAGACAGTGGCAGCCTGCGAGAAGATGATACACATACCTATGAGCGGTTCGGCGGAAAGCCTCAATGCAGCTGCAGCCGCGGCAGTCATGATGTGGGAACTGAGAGACGGCAGTCTGCTTAAATAGAAAAGAAAAACAACAGAGGATATAAATCATTCATGTCAAAACTAGTCATCGTTGAGTCACCGGCAAAAGTAAAGACGATCAAGAAGTATCTCGGGAAGGATTACAATGTGACCGCTTCCATGGGACATATCAGAGATCTGCCTCAGAACTCTCTGGGAGTTTATATCGAACGGGGGTTCAAGCCGCAGTATCTGAATATAGCCGGCAAGGAGAAACTGATCAAGGAACTCCAGACTGAGGCAAAAAACAGCGACGGCGTCATACTTGCGACAGACCCGGACCGCGAGGGAGAAGCGATAGCGTGGCATCTGGCAACAGTGCTGAAGCTCCCTCACGACGAACTCAACAGAGTCACATTCTCAGAGATCACCGAGAAGGGGATCAAGGAAGGGATGTCCCATCCCAGAACGATAAATGAAGACCTGTTCAATGCTCAGCAGGCACGCAGAGTGCTGGACAGACTTGTTGGCTACAAGCTTTCACCTTTCCTGTGGAAGAAGGTGCGCAGAGGGTTGTCTGCCGGCAGGGTCCAGTCTGTCACGGTCAGGATCCTCGTGGACCGCGAGCGTGAGATCGAGGCATTCGTGCCAAGGGAATACTGGCTCGTGGACGTAGTCCTCAGGACCGATAAAGGCAAAAAGTTTACAGTCAGGCTTAGGACAAGGGAAGGCATCGCTCCGGAAGACTTCAGTATTGCAAACGAAGAAGAATGCAGAAAGATAACCGACGCCATAGAGAATGAGAAGTTCGTGATCACTTCCCTGAAAAACGGCGTCAGGCGCAGGCAGCCCGAACCTCCGTTCATCACTTCGACCATGCAGCAGGAAGCGTCGAGAAAGCTTGGATTCCCCGCAAGGAAGACCATGAGAGTGGCGCAGGATCTGTACGAAGGTATAGATGTCAGCGGAGAAGGGGCAACCGGTCTCATCACATATATGAGGACCGACTCGCTCAGGATATCGGATGAGGCAAGCGCAGCCGCAGCGTCATTCATAGAGAGGAATTACGGCAAAGAGTATCTTCTTAAAGGGAACAGGACATACAGAAGACGCGGAAACGTGAATGCGCAGGATGCGCATGAGGCCATACGCCCCACTTCCGTAGAGCTTACGCCTGAAAAAGTCAGGGATTCTCTGACGCAGGACCAGTACAAGCTTTATAAACTGATCTGGGACAGATTCATAGCCAGTCGCATGGCGGACCAGATCCAGAATACTGTTACCGTTGATGTAAAGGCCGGCGACTACCTTTTCCGGGCCAGCGGCTATACAGTGGCGTTCGACGGATTCGCAAAGCTTTACGAAGTATCTACAGACGAGAAAAAGGAGCAGCAGGTCGTTCTGCCGCCCATCAAGGAAGATACCGAGCTGGAGAAGGAAGAGATCAGACCTTCTCAGAAATTCACTCAGCCTCCGGCGCGCTACACCGAGGCTTCTCTGATTAGAAAGCTGGAAGAGAATGGCATAGGGCGTCCTTCCACATATGCTCCAACCATCTCGACAGTGATGGACAGGGGATACGTAGAAAGAGACGGGAAGTCGCTTAAGCCCACTCAGCTGGGGATCATAGTCACGGACCTGATGATAGATCAGTTCCCGGATATAGTGGACGAGAAGTTCTCTGCCGACATGGAGAAGGATCTTGATAAGATCGAAGAAGGCAAGAACGACTGGTCTTCCACCATCGAGAAATTCTACAAGGGATTCGATAAGAGCCTGAAAAAAGCTGAAGAGGCTCTGGACGGACAGAGAGTCGCGATTCCTGATGAAGAGACCGACGTTATCTGCGAGAAGTGCGGCCGGAAGATGGTCATCAAGACAGGCAGATTCGGTAAGTTCCTGGCGTGCCCGGGTTTCCCGGAGTGCAGGAACACAAAAAGAATAACGGTCTCCACACCGGGCAGATGCCCGAAATGCGGGAGCCCCGTGGTGCAGAGAAAGAGCAGGAGAGGGCGGATATTCTACGCATGTGAGAAAGGCTCAGAGTGCGGTTTCATGACCTGGAATGCCCCGACAGACAGGGTGTGTCCTCAGTGCGGATCGACTCTTTTCCTGACTAAAGGCAAGAACGGCACATATGTATGCGAAAAAGAAGGCTGCGGTTATAAAGAAGCGGCAGTGAAAGAGGCAACATGACCGAGATCCGTGTTATAGGCGCTGGCCTTGCCGGCTGCGAGGCGGCCTGTATGCTGGCAGATGCAGGATACAGGGTGATTTTGTATGAACAGAAACCAGTGCATTTTTCTCCGGCTCACAAATCGGAGAAGTTCGCTGAACTGGTCTGTTCAAATTCATTCAAGGCGGACAGGGTAGACAGTGCGTCCGGACTTCTTAAGGCGGAGATGAGGATGCTTGGTTCCGTCTGCCTTAAGGTGGCTGACGGCTGCAGGGTACCCGCAGGAGGAGCGCTTGCCGTTGACCGTGAATTGTTCTCCCAGGGCGTGACCGATGAGGTCAGAGCCAGGGAGAATATAGAGATACGCAATGAAGAATTCTCATCGATCGATCTCAGTATACCTACCATAATAGCGACAGGACCTCTCACAGAGGGAGGTCTTGCACAGGAGATAAGCCGCCTTACAGGCGGTGACTCGCTGTATTTCTTCGATGCCGCAGCTCCGATCGTTACCCGCGACAGCCTGAATATGGAGCATCTGTACTCAATGAGCAGGTACGGACAGGGCGGAGATGATTATCTGAACGCTTTTTTTGACAAGGCCGGATATGACAGATTTGTCGGGGAACTTGTAAATGCGGAATGCGCTGAGCTGCATGCTTTTGAGGAGCAGCCCGTATATGAGGGGTGCATGCCGATAGAAAAGCTCGCCAAAAGAGGGCACGACGCTATAAGATATGGCCCGATGAAGCCGGTGGGACTGCGAAACCCCGAGACCGGACACCGCCCGTGGGCTGCCGTACAGCTGAGACGGGAGGATGAGGAAGGAACGATGTTCAACCTCGTAGGGTTCCAGACGAATCTGAAGTTCGGCGAACAGAAGCGGGTGTTCTCCATGATCCCGGGTCTTGAGAATGCAGAGTTCGCAAGATACGGGGTGATGCACCGAAACAGTTTCCTCAATGCTCCGGAAGTGCTTGACGGAACCCTGAGGATCAAAGGCACGGAGAATATATATATCGCCGGACAGCTCAGCGGTACCGAAGGCTATATGGAAAGCGCAGGCTGCGGACTGATCGCAGCCAGATTCCTCCTTGCTAGACTCAGGGGCAGCGAACCTGCTCCGCTTCCGGAAACGACTATGCTCGGAGCGCTGATGAGATATCTGAATACACCGAATAAGGATTTCCAGCCTATGGGCGCCAATATGGGGATACTTCCCGGACTTAAGGATGAGATCAGAGACAAGAAAGAAAGATATGCCGGATATGCTTCAAGAGCGCTTGATGCATTGAAGGGATATCTGGAAAAAACCAGTAAGGGATAAGCGAAGAATGGCAGATATTGAACAGAGAATTGGATATATATTTGAAGATAAAAGTCTCCTGGATGAGGCCCTGACACATTCGTCATACGCAAACGAACACGGATTAGGGAGACTGGGCTGCAATGAGCGGCTTGAGTTTCTCGGAGACGCGGTCCTTTCCGCTGTAGTTGCGGACTATCTATACAGGACTCTCCCTGATGTAGAGGAAGGTGAACTTACCAAGCAGCGGGCCGCAATGGTCTGTGAATCTGCTCTTGCCATGTTTGCCAGAGATATAGATCTGGGAAAAGACATGCATTTTGGAAAAGGCGAGTTGAAGACGCACGGGAATGAAAGGGATTCCATTCTGTCAGACTGCTTTGAAGCGGTGATCGCCGCGATCTACCTTGACGGCGGAGTTGAAGCTGCAAGAAAGTTCATCGCCCGTCATGTGCTGCAGGAAGCTACAGGAGCAGAGCTGTCAAGAGACTATAAGACGGAACTTCAGGAAGTTATCCAGCAGAATCCTGAGGAGAAACTCAGGTATGTGCATTCGGCAGAGAGCGGACCTGATCATGACAAGACTTTCACAGTGGAGGTATGGCTGAACAGCAACGTCATTGCCACTGCTACGGGACACAGCAAAAAACAGGCAGAGCAGAACGCTGCAGCCGAGGCATTGCGCCTTATGGGGCTGGTCAAATGAAGAGACACGCCAATCTGGCATTCTTCGTACCTCATCTGGGATGCCCGTATCAATGTGTATTCTGTGATCAGAAGAGCATCAGCGGACAGCAGAAAGCACCCACAAAAGAGGAGGTCATCCGCACCTGCGAAAGATTCCTTCCCTCTGACGGCGCCGGGACCGAGATAGCATATTTCGGCGGGTCGTTCACCGCGATCAGCAGGGAACTGATGGTGGAACTGCTTCAGGCGGCGTATCCGTTCGTCAGAGACGGCAGAGCATCCGGTATACGGATATCGACCAGACCTGACGCTGTCAGCGAAGAGATCCTGAAGATACTAAGGGAGTATGGAGTCACCTCCATAGAGCTGGGAGCGCAGAGCATGTCGGATGAAGTCCTCAGAGTGAACGGCAGAGGACACGACAGCGGCAGTGTTGTGGCAGCTTCCCGAATGATAAAGGAAGCGGGGTTCTCGCTAGGCCTTCAGATGATGGTGGGAATGTACGGCGCCGAAGACCCGGATGAGGAAGCCATGTATACAGCGCACAGACTGGCTGATCTGGAACCGGATACGGTCCGCATCTATCCCACGATAGTTGTGGATGGTACCGCGCTGGCAGCTCTGTACAGGGCCGGGAGATATGTCCCGCTCGAATTGGAACAGGCTGTGGATATCTCCGCTTCTCTGATAGAAATGTTTCGCAGCAGAGATATAAATGTGATTAGGGTCGGGCTTCATTACGAAGAGAGCCTTATCGGCTCAATGGTCGCAGGACCCTATCACCCCGCGTTCGGAGAGATGTGCGAGTCCAGGATACTCCGCAGGGCCATAGAGACAGAACTTAATGGATGCAGAAACGCGGAAGTGAGATGCGAATCCAGACTGCTCAGTCAGGTAACCGGGCAGAAAAAGAGCAACATAGAATACTTCAGATCCCTAGGGATAGGGATCAGGGTGATCCCTGACGACGGGGTCACGGGAATCATCGTAAACAAACTCCAGTAAGGAGATCATTGAAAAGTGTATCTGAAATACATAGAGATCCAGGGATTCAAATCATTTCCGGACAAGACCAGACTCAGTTTTGACAGAGTGCTGACCGGGATAGTCGGACCTAACGGAAGCGGAAAAAGCAATATAAGCGACGCTGTGAAGTGGGTGCTCGGAGAGCAGTCCACCAAATCTCTGCGCGGCGGAAAGATGGAGGACGTCATATTCAGCGGGACTCCTGAAAGGAATCCTATGGGATTCGCACAGGTCTCAATGTGCCTGGATAACTCTGACAGCCGCATCCCTGATGTCGGCAAGGAGATCACAGTCACCAGAAGGTATTACCGCAGCGGGGACAGCGAATACATGCTGAATGGGTCGCCGGTCAGACTCAGGGATCTCAGAGAGATGTTCATGGATACCGGGCTCGGGAGAGACGGATATTCCGTGATCGGTCAGGGCAGGATAGCCGAAGTGGTCGAGAGCAAGAGCTCGGACCGCAGAGAAGTGTTTGAGGAAGCATCAGGCATTGCTAAATTCCGGTTCCGCAAAACGGAAGCGGAACGCAAGCTGCAGCAGACAGAAGACAACCTTTCAAGACTCAGAGACATAGCAGGGGAACTTGAGAGCCGTGTTGGGCCTTTGAGGGAACAGAGCGAGAAAGCCAGAAAGTTTCTTGAATATGCAGAGGAGAGAAAGTCGCTCGAGATCACTCTTTATTCCGATACGATAAAAAGATCCAGAGATAACATATCGAAGGAAGATGAAAAGATAGAGATCGCCAGACTCGATTACCGCAGACTGGATGAGAGGTTTCAGGACATCGGAGGCGAGATAGAGCAGCTTTACGAGAACAGCCGTCAGGCCGGATCCCGTTCGGCGGATCTAAGCGGTCAGATCGACAGCAAGAATGCAGCGATCTCAGCTATTGAGGCAAAGATCGCAGTCCTGAGAAACGATATAATGCACGGCGAGAGAGATATCAGGGAACTCGAAGAGGACATCAGTTCTCTCTCAGATGGAGATTCAGGGATCCGCCGCGATATAGAGGCGAGACTGGCCGATGCGCAGCAGAAGGAGGATCAGGCAGCTGCCGTCGCAGAAGCCATCGCGGGGCTTGAAAAGGATCTTGAGATCCTCGCCGAGGACACGCAGTCCACTGACAGAATGAGGGCTGAGCGCCTTGAAAGACTGAACGCTCTGCAGAAAGAGATCGCAGACCTGCGTGTCGAGATAGTTGCATCCAGATCTGTCATCGAGACGATGGATGACAGGGAAAGCTTCATAAAGGAATCACTTCCTCCCGAACTTGACAGACTTGAGGACAGAAATGCCAGACTGAAAGAGACTGAAGAGTATATAAACAGCCTCTCCGGAGATATCTCGTCAAAGGAGAATGAGACAAAAGGTTATGAACTGAGACTTGCGTCGAGAAACGACAGGCTCTCCCAGGCTGCTGACAGAGTTTCGGCCTGTGAGAACGAGATCGAGAGGATGAGGCAGAGGATGAATCTTCTTTCCGATCTTGAGAGCAGCAATGAGGGCTATCAGCCTCCTGTGCGCAAAGTCCTTTCAGCAAGAGATGAGAAGAGACTTCGCGGAATCGTCGGGACGGTCGGCTCGCTGCTGACAGTCGGAGCAGGACTGGAGACTGCCATCGAGACGGCTCTAGGAGCGGCGATACAGAACATAGTCGTCGACGACGAAAGAAGCGCCAAGGCAGCGATCGGACTGCTTAGAGATGAACGTGCCGGCAGAGCAACGTTCCTGCCTCTTGACACGGTCACTGCCAGAAATTTTGAGAACAGAGGGATCCTTTCCGATCCCGGCGTTATCGGAATAGCCAGCGAACTGGTCAGCTGTGATGACAGATACCGCCCTGCAGTGGACAGTCTGCTGGGCAATGTTCTGATCGTTGAGGATCTGGATTACGCTTCTGCAATAGCCAGACGGGCAAGGTACAGGATAAGGATCGTCACAAGAGACGGCCAGATAATCAACGCGGGAGGTTCTTATACCGGAGGCTCCGTAAGGGCACAGGCGGGGATGTTCTCCAGAAGAACTGAGATCGAGGAACTGGAAAACAGGATAGCCCAGCGCAAAAAAGACAGCGCAGCGCTTGCGGAAGAACTGGCAAAAGCAAGGGAAGAAGCAGCCCGTGCGCAGGCTGAACTGACTGCGGCATCGTCTGAACTTGTTACCGCCAGGGAGGACCTCATAAGGGCTGAATCTGCAGCTGAGAGGCTTAAGGATGAGATCGGTGCACTTAAGCTCAATGCTGAGGCGGCTTCCGCTGAACTGGACAGCATAGACAGCGGAAGGACCCAGAGACTGGCGGATATATCCAGAGCTGAGTCGAAGAGCGAAGCGCTTCAGGCAGAAGCTGAAAGGCTGGAACAGCAGCTTACGGAAGAGGATCCGTCTGACGGCATCATGGAAAAACGTACAGGGATCATGCAGCAGCTAACCGAGCGCAGAGTTGAGAGAGCTGAGCTTCTCAAGGACGCTGAGAGATCCCGCCAGTCAGCTGAGGACCTGAAACTCAGGGGCAGCGAATCTCTTGGGAGGATCTCAAATCTTCAGGACACCATCACTTCGATCAAAGGCGAGAACGAAGAGAGGAACAAGCAGATAAGCGGCCTCGAAGAGGAAGCATCCGCCGCGAGAAAAGAGATAGAAGATATCAGAGCCGTGATATCACAGAGCGGTGAACTGAGAGACGCGAATGACCGCCGCACGCAGGAACTGAGGAGCGAGCAGGACAGCATCGCAGAGCAGAGGGAGAAGATAGCAAGTGAGATCTCCAGACTCGAGGAGCGGAAACAGGCTCTGCAGAATGATTACAACAGCGCAGCCAACAGGCTGTGGGAGGAGTATGAACTGTCGGTCGCTGAGGCGCTGCCACTGTGCGTTGAATTCTCAAGCGTGACGGAACTGCGTCAGAAAGTGAGTTCGGTAAGAAACAGGATAAGAGCGCTTGGCAATGTTAACGTCGCCGCGATAGAGGAGTATCAGGAAGTCAGCACTAGGTATCAGTTCCTTTCGGAACAGATATCCGATGTGGACGAGAGCAGAAAGAGCCTGCTTAGACTGATCGATGATCTTGAGCGCGAGATGAAGCAGATCTTCACTCGAAGCTTCAATGAGATAAATGAGAAGTTCCATTACACCTTCAAGATGCTTTTCGGGGGAGGACATGCAAACCTGTTCCTCACCGACGAGAATGATATTCTGGGAAGCGGAATAGAACTGGACGTACAGCCGCCCGGAAAAGTGATAAGGAGCCTTTCGCTCCTGTCGGGAGGAGAAAAAGCTCTCGTGGCCATAGCTATTTACATGGCCATACTTGAGGTGAATCCGTCTCCGTTCTGCATCCTGGATGAGATAGATTCCGCACTTGATGAGAACAACGTCGTCAGGTTCGCGCGCTATGCCAAGACAATGATCGACCGCACTCAGCTTATCGCCATTACCCATAAAAGAGGGACCATGGAAGAGGCTGACGTGCTGTACGGAGTCACTATGCAGGAAGAGGGAGTATCGAAAGTTCTCAGGCTGAGCGTGGAAGAAGCACAGCTGGTGCTTGACAGAGAACAGAACGGAAGGAACAACTGATGGGTTTTTTCGACAAACTGAAGGCAAGCCTCACGAAGACGAAGAATAACTTCGCTTACTCTGTCAGAGCGGACAAGATCTCTGATGAGTATTTCGAGCGCGTCGAGGAATCGCTGATTCTCTCGGATGCGGGATATGATGTGGCGATGTCAGTCTCTGATGAACTTAAAAAGGCAGTCAGAGATAATAATGCTCCTGATGAGGAAGCAGCCAACACGCTGCTGAAGAAGATATGCAGCGCCAGGCTGAAGGCCGACAGGGAGCTGGATCTCTCAGGCGATCCCGCAGTGATCATGCTTATCGGCGTGAACGGAGCGGGAAAGACGACCGCAGCAGGCAAACTTGCCGCATATTACAAACAGCAGGGCAGAAAAGTCATGATAGCCGCGGCTGATACTTTCCGCGCAGCGGCTGCAGAACAGCTCGAAGTGTGGGCGCAGAGAAGCGGAACCGAGTTCTTCTCCGGACAGAGCGACCCGTCAGCGGTCGTTTTCGACGCAGTCAGATCGGCTGCTTCAGGAAGAGCGGATCTTGTGATATGCGATACCGCCGGCCGTCTTCAGACAAAGAAGAATCTGATGGATGAGCTTGGAAAGATATCAAGGACCGTGAGAAAAGCAGCTCCTCAGGCTTCCGTGGAGACGCTGCTGGTCCTCGACGGAATGACCGGGCAGAATGCGATAGAGCAGGCAAGGGCGTTTGCCGAAACGGCGGATGTTTCCGGCATTATAGTCACCAAGCTCGACGGGACTGCGAAAGGCGGAAGCGTGTTCTCTGTAAAGGAGAAGCTTGGGATCCCGGTCAGATTCATCGGAGTCGGAGAGGGGATCGACGATCTTCTGGTCTTTGATCCGGATGAGTTCTGTGAGGCGCTGTTTGAATGAAGAGGATCGACGAACTGGTGATAGCCACCAATAACAGCAACAAGCTGGAGGAATTCAGAGATATCTTCTCACGGTCCGGAATAAAGGTTTGTTCCATGGCTGATAAGGGGATCCATGTGGATCCGGATGAGAACGGGACTACTCTGAACGATAATGCAAGGATCAAGGCGAGGGCGGTATGGGAGAAATGCCGCTGCCCGGTGGTCGGAGATGATACAGGACTGTTCGTGGATGCTCTGGGCGGGGAACCCGGTGTCTTCTCGGCGAGATACGCGGGACCGGATGGTAACAGCGGAGCCAATATCGATAAACTTCTTGCTAAACTCGAAGGGATCCCCAGAGAGAAAAGGACCGCCAGATTTGCCGTGTCGCTGTGCTACATCGACGAAGAAGGTAATGAGCTGATCGTTCACGGAAGATGTGAAGGATGGATAGCCTTTGAGAGACAGGGAGAAGGCTTCGGGTACGAACCGGTGTTCTGCCTCAATAACGGATTCTCCTTCGCGGATATAGGAAAAGAACTTAAAGACAGAAGATCCCACAGGGCAAGAGCGGCGCATATCCTTGCTTTTTACCTGAAGGGAATCAAAAAAGTGAGAGGACTCGCTAATGGACAGTAATGAGCGCGCAAAGCTCAGGAGCTTTGCAAACAGCATAAAAGCCTGCTATTACATCGGAAAGGACGGCATAACGGACGCAGTGCTAAGCGGCATAGAAGAAGCACTTGTGCCGAGAGAACTGATAAAGGTCGGCGTCCAGGAGAACTGCCCGCTATCTGCCAGGGAAGCCTGTAATATCGTCGCGGAGGCGCTGGGGGCAGAAGGTGTGCAGGTGATCGGAAGGAAATTCGTGATCTACAGAAGGAACAAAGAGATCAATCAGTATGGAGTCTGAAAAGCTTCTGTTCTATGGCGGATCTTTCGACCCGCCTCATATGGGACACCACAGGCTGCTGGAGGCAGCCATAAATGAGATCGAACCGGATATCACTCTGGTGATACCGACAGGCCTTTC
>CACYBC010000026.1 GCA_902772615.1 uncultured Ruminococcus sp. | reverse complement strand
TAACAGTTATTTTATGATCGTGACTTCAGGTGTTCCGGCAATACCTGCGGCGTTACCTTCGTCTGTGTCGACATGCATCGCGGGGGAATAGCTGTCAGAGACACGTACCACTACGTCGCCGAAGATGAGGGAACGGTCTGCGGACTCGACCTTTGCGGAAACGATCTGCTTGTCTTCCAGTCCGAATTCCTCTGCTGTCTTGGTGTCGAGATGTATATGGCGCTTTGCCACGATCACTCCCTTTTCGAGTTCGACCTCGCCTGCGGGGCCGACGAGCTTGCATCCGGGGGTACCCTCAAGGTCGCCGCTCTCACGCACCGGCGCGGAGATCCCTATGGAGCGTGCATCGGTGGCCGAGATCTCGACCTGGCTCTGCTTCCTGCAGGGTCCGAGGATCGATACGTTTTCAAGAGAGCGCTTCGGTCCCACTATCGTGACTCTCTCTCCCGAGGCGAACTGCCCGGGCTGTGAGAGCATCTTTCTTACTGTCAGTTCATAGCCTTCGCCGAACAGTGTATGAAGATCTTCTTCTGTGACATGAACATGTCTTGCTGATGTCTCGATTATTACGCTTGCCATTCTTTATACCTCATATAAATAGTATTCTGCCCTTTGATTTTATACTTTCCGTCCCCCTTGTTCAAGGGCGGTCTTTGCTGTGCTATACTTTGACCTGGAGGTGATGTCCATGACGCTTGATGAACTCAGAGAAAAGGTGCGCACCTGCATCAACTGTCCGCTGAGCAATACCAGGATCAACGCAGTGTTCGGTTCGGGAAACCCCAACGCCGATATAATGTTCGTAGGTGAAGCCCCGGGAAAGAATGAGGACGAGACCGGTGAACCTTTCGTAGGTGCTGCCGGACGTATGCTCAACGATTTTCTCACCGCCAGCGGCATCAGAAGAGAAGATGTATTCATAGGCAACATTGTCAAATGCCGCCCACCTCAGAACAGGGATCCCCTCCCTGCCGAAGAAGAGAGATGCATCGGCTATCTTATGGAACAGATCAGCATCATAGACCCCAGGATAATAGTCTGTCTTGGCCGCATAGCAGCAAAACAGCTCATCTCCCCCGACTTTCAGGTGACAAAGCAGCACGGTGAAGTCTTCATGAAGAACAACCGTCTGATCATGGCCACCTTCCATCCGGCAGCGCTTCTCAGGAACCCGTCCTATAAATCCGCCACCATGGATGATTTTGATACGCTTTACGACATCGCATTCAATAAAAACTTCAAACTCGACTGATCATGATCCTTTTGCGTCTGCCGGGCAGTCTGCCCTGCAGGCGCAGTTTGTTATAATCAATGGCTGATATGATTAAGATCCTATATACAGGCAACGGTTTCATATGCTGCGTCAAGAAACCCGGCATAGTCTCGCAGGAGCCGGGCATGCCTTCTCTTATAAGGAACGAACTTGGCGCAGAGGAAGTATACTGCATCCACAGGCTCGACAAGGACACCGGCGGGGCAATGGTCTATGCCCTTGATGGTCATTCTGCCGCTGTTCTGTCGTCCGAATTCGCAGCAGACGGCTCCGCGGAAAAGCGGTATCTGGCTGTCATTCCCGGCACCATGGAAGAACAGGCCGGCACTCTGAATGATCTTCTTTTCCATGACAGCCGCAAGAACAAGAGCTTCATCGTCTCCAGACACCGAAAGGGCGTCAGAGAAGCATCGCTGTCATATGAGACGCTGTGCGAGAGAGCAGGCGCGAGTCTGATCATGGTCACGCTGCATTCCGGGCGTACTCATCAGATCAGAGTACAGTTTTCCGGCAGAAAGCATCCTCTGCTCGGCGACCGGCGGTACGGCAGCTCAGTCGACTGTCCCCTCGCGCTCTGGTCATATAAGCTGTCATTCCGCGATCCTGCCGGCGGAGACCTCGTCTCCGTCTGCGCAGAACCTCCCGATCAATATCCGTGGAACCTTTTTGACGATATTCTTCATCCAGGTATTCATGATCCCGGCTGACATTATTAACAAATTGAAAAATGTAACTGCCTTCCCTCAGTAATAATTGCATTATTCTGTTTTATTAATGATATACTTTGTTTTGTAAAATACTGCAAAAGATCCTTTTTTATACAGGAGAATTCATATGGACAACAAAAACAGGCCACACAGCAGGGAACGTGCTGATTCCCAGGGATCGGTAGACGTTCATGTCGGCGGATCTTCCGGGACCGGTCCCGTAGGATCGGGCGGAAGACCCGGCTCCTCGGGAGGGCAGCGTCCCTCATCCGGAAACTCATCTGACCGCGCCGGTTCCGGCAGCAGAGGCGTATCTCCGCTGGCTCTTTTGGGACTCGCCGCACTCTTCAGCAAACTTCCCAAGAAGACACGCAGGATAGTCCTAATCGTCGTAGCCGTGATAGCTTTATTCAGCGTCATGCGTGGGATGTTCATGCAGACCCCCTCGGTAACTCCGGATCCGACCCCCACCCCTTCCCAGAACACACCGGAGCCCACTCCCACGCCGACCCCTACACCTACGCCGATCCCCACTCCGGATCCGACCCCTTCCAGCACGGGCAAGGCCAGGGAAAAGAGATTCAAGGCTCTTGGAAACGGACAGGATACCGTGACCATCATGGTATATATGTGCGGTACCGACCTCGAGTCAAAATACGGCATGGCAACCAATGACCTGGTAGAGATGACAAAGGCTACCATCGGCGACAATGTCAGGGTGATAGTCGAGACGGGCGGCTGCAAAAAGTGGCAGAACAAGATCGTCTCTTCCGGAAGCAACCAGATATACCGCGTCTTGTCCGGCGGGCAGCTTGAGACTCTTGAAGCTAACTTCGGGAGCAAATCGATGGTAAAGCCGTCCACCCTGTCGGAGTTCATCAAATACTGCGCCACCAAATACCCCGCCAACCGCAACATCCTCATCTTCTGGGATCACGGCGGCGGTTCCATCACCGGATACGGCTATGATGAAAAGAACGGCGGAAACGATTCCATGGATCTCGCAGAGATCGACCAGGCCCTCAGAGACGGCGGTGTGATCTTCGACTGGATCGGTTTTGACACCTGCCTTATGTCTACTCTTGAGACAGATATGGTCTGCACCAAGTATGCCGACTATATCATAGCTTCCGAGGAGACCGAGCCCGGAACAGGGTGGTACTACACCAACTGGCTCACATCCCTGTCCAGGAACACATCCATCGATACGGTCACTCTGGCCAAGCAGATCTGTGATGACTTCACATCTGCCAGCCAGCAGGCGGAGCGCAATGCGCAGGTGACGCTATCCTGTGTAGATCTTGCGGAACTGGAAGGAATCGTACCGGAAGTTTTCACAAGATTTGCAAACTCTACCACATCTCTTATCGAAAGCAATAACTACAGAGCAGTCTCCAATGCGAGAGCGACTACCAGGCAGTTTGCGGAAGGCAACGGCCTTAACCAGATCGACCTTCCCGATTTCTGCGACAGGCTCGGTTCCACAGAATCCAAGCTTCTCGCTGAGGCTCTGCGCAGCTGCATCAAGTACAACCGCACCACGATTTCCAGAGCAAACGGTATCTCGATCTACTTCCCCTATGAGTCGGTGAAATCGATGAACTCCGCTGTCAACACATATAACAGCATCGGCTTCGATTCCGAATACACGAAGTGCATCAAGACCTTTGCCTCCATGGCTTCCAGCGGTCAGGCTGCTTACTCCAGTTCCACGTACAACTACGGTCAGTCAGGCTCGAGCATAGACCTAGGATCTCTTCTCGGAGGCGCCTACAGCAACCCTCTCGGTTCGCTGCTCGGCAACTATGCCACCAGTTCCGGAAGCCAGTCCTCCGGCTATTCCATCAGTCCCTCCGATATCATCAGCCTGCTTTCCCAGATGTCAGGACGCTCCGTACCCAGCCAGTACAGCTGGTTCGATACAGAGACCGTCGGCAGAAGCGCTCAGTACGTCTCAGAGAACTACATCAACCCCGGCGACATCACTGTCACCCGCCGTTCCGACGGCAAATATGTAGTATCGCTGACCGATCCTCAGTGGGATCTCATTGAGACCGTGGAACTCAACGTGTTCGTTGATGATGGGAAAGGCTTCGTCGATCTCGGTCTGGACAATATCTTCACTATAGACGGAAACGATCTTATCTTTGATTACGACAGGACATGGACAACAGTAAACGGAACGCTGGTGTCCTACTACATGACGTCCGACACTGTGAACGATGACGGTTCCTGGGTCACCAGAGGCCGGATACCCGCGATACTCACAAGAAAAGACGACTCAGGTGCTGAAGTCACTTCGGTAGTAAATCTGGAAGTTGTCTATTCAAGCGACAACAAGAACGGTTCCATCGTCGGCTGGAGGCCCTTCTGTGAAGAAAACGATCTTATGTTCGCAAAGGGAAACATGCCGATAACAGAGGGAGATAAACTGCAGTTCCTGTGTGACTACTACGCATATGACGGCACCTATTCCGACACGAAGAAACTGGGAGATTCCATTACGGTTGGCTCTGACGGTCTGAAACTGGGAAGCTCTTACGTGAACGGGACCACATTCAGCGTCACATACAGGTTCACGGATATCTACGGCAACCGCATCTGGACTCCTGCCCTTGAATTCTGATCCATCACTGAATTACCGGATTCACCGCCCTCATCTTCTGATGAGGGCGGTTTTTTACTGTTCTTACCGACGGAATAAGTATTCCCGGAACACCTTATCTCAATATGCGAGGTCCTGCCAGTCTCATCTATATGCTGTCTCTTACATTCAGTCTTCCTCCATCCATGTAAAAGAATTGTAAAACCTCGGTGAACAATCATTTGTATGTATTGAATGTAACTGCAATGACATTCTAATATCTATTTGGCAGGAGGATTTACTGAATTGAGAAGTCGTTTTTCATATCTTTTTTCCAGGATGTTTATAGGCCGCTGCGGTTTTGATGAACTAAGCAGATTCCTTATCTCTGCTGTTCCTTTCCCTTTGCTTCTGTCCATGCTGCTCAGGAAAGCTGCAGGCGGTTACATCTCCATGTTCCTTTTCGCCATCTCCATGGTCCTTTTCATCTGGTCAGTCTGGCGTGCGTTCTCCACTCAGCTTTATAACCGCAAGAGCGAGAACGACCACTTTCTGACTTCCTCTCTGTACCGCTCATCATCAGGTGCACTCATCAGGCTGTCACAGATCAGAGAGTACAGGTTCTTCCGCTGCAGGACCTGCAAGACGTGGCTTCGTGTTCCCCGCGGGAAAGGAAAGATCCGCATCAACTGTCCGCATTGCGGTAATTCATTTGAAGCCAAAACATAAAATGATACTGATACATAATGATCCCCGGCATGCAAGCCGGGGATCATCTCTATTTTACTGATCTGATGCTTAATCAAACAAGCAGTTCTTCTTGACCAGCTGAGCCATCTCATGAGCGAATCTGGATATCTCGTGCTTGTCTCTCTGCTCCTCGGGCATGCTTCTCCAGATCTCTATCCTGGCGGAAGGTGCATCCCACATCGGGACCATCTCGCATGATTCGAGGATGTTCACGCAATACTCTGCCGCATCAAG